>JAUIAZ010000166.1 GCA_030427465.1 Gammaproteobacteria bacterium
AGAAATCCGCTGTGTACGAGCCAGCTCAAGAGGAGGGTGGGTTGAAGCAGCGAATGTTCAACTGGCATACCGAACCTCCTGTGATGCTCTCTCCCAGGCTCGTGTGAGCGGTAAGCGCCAGACATCATGGATCAGGGGCTTGAACGCATTCTGTTTGAGTGAGCGGTCAAGCAGGGCTCGGCCCAGTGCAAACTTACTCAAGGCTCTGGGACGAATACCGGACTCGCGCAACTGTCTGGCCAGCCAGGAGGTCAAAGGCTTCTGTGGTGTCTTGATTTCCACGACGGCCCAAGGCTTGAGAATCAGGGCCTGAGCCTCCGAACTGTGTCTGACATCGGTGTAAGACAGGTTGATATCGACGGTAATGCGTTCGGTTGCGGCCCGGTTCAGTAAGGTAAAACGCTGGTATTTGACCTGCAGCACGGGCTGCCAGTTGGTCAGTTGCAGAGCCGGATGGTCCGACAGCAAGTCGGCGCATTCTGTGTTCCAGCGCCCCAGTTGAGGAACGCGCACGCGCTGTTTCACTGTATGCTGGGAACGGAGGCGTTTTTTCAGTTCAAAATAGACCTCATCACTGCTCTGATAATGCCGCCAGCGAAGCTTATGGCGTTCTCTTTTGCCATTGTGATGTTGCAGATAAAAACGGGCATCTGGAGCATCCAGATACAGCGAGTTGTAGTCATGCAACAAGTAACCATTATGGCTCAGTGAGCTGTAAGTCCCGGCCCAGGCCGGTAACAGAGTCGCCAGTTGACTCACAGGCAAGAGATACTTCAGTTCACAGCGGTCCATCAGCGCTGCCTGATCCTGCTGTTCCAGTGAATGATGCCGGAAGTCTTTGTGCAGGCAATCCATAAGCTTCATCTGCCATCCTCCCCGGGGATAAATTCAATCACTGCGTCCACCTCAAGCTGAAAGCTGCCGCTTTCGGCACTGCCTTCGCGTGCCAGAACCGTGATGGAACCTGACTCTCCAAGCGCAATATTTCGGATGCCCTGCGGCTGGGATTCGTCTACTGCAAACAGCAGCAGGTTGTTGGCGAAGCCCTGTAAGGCGTAGGTACCCGGCTGAAACCCGGGTTCTTCCAGAAAGACCTGCAGCACATAGGGGGTAAAGGCATCCAGTACGTCCGCCCCAATGGCGGTAATGCCCAGCACTTGAGGCTGGGTGAACACGTCCACTTGCCGGGTGATGCTGTCGACTTCGGTTGCAGCCAGGGAGATGCTGGCGTTCGCGGGCTGTGCACCGGGTAGCGTGAACTGGAACTGGCCAGTATCCAGGCCGTTGCTCACATTGATGCGCCCCTGAAGCCGGCTTTGAACCGGGGATGTTCCGCAGTCGGCGGGCCGGTCGGCCAATAGCTGAACCTCTTCGTCAAAGCTGTTTCGGGCGATGGCATTCATCAAGCGATCGCGTGCAGGGGCCAGATAGTCGGTATCTCCGGGAACTCCGCTGCCTCGTACATAAACCCTGAGGGCTTCCAGATCCGCATCGGCCGTTCCGGTCAATGCACCCAGGGTGTCGATGGTCTGCAGAACATCCGCCGCGTCCCAGTATTCATCGAGAATGTCTTCCACCGCCGAGAGATACCGGGTTCGCGTGGTGGGTTCTTCAAACAGGCGTTGTGCCAGACGGAAGTTCCTGAACAGAGGCCCTGAGCCGGGTTTGAGCAGATGGAAGCCGACGAGAGCGGTATCAGCACCCCAGGGTATGAAGCGCAGAAGCCCGGTATCCGGGTCACGATAGAAATAGAAATTGTTGGCGTTGCCGCTGGCGGAATCCCAGAAACCCAGTACCGTTTCTGTGGCCCAGAAGCGGATGAACTGCTCGACGTCCACTTCAGACTCCAGTGCCGCCAGGAATCCGCCCCCAGGTATGGCCAAGGCGTTTGTCAGGTCACTCAGTTCGGCAGCGACATCGGCGTCATCATCGTGTTTCGCTTCAAAGTGTGCGACAAGGTTGGGAGAGAAATCCGCGCTCTGGGATTCATACAGAGGCAACCCTTCCACGCCAGCCAGGTTTTCCAGAAAGTCATCATTGACGGCTTCGACGTGCGTGAAGATTCCCAGCAGTTCGCCATTCACTCTGACCCGCGCGAAGTTGCAGCGTGGGGCTGGTAAGCCTTGCTGTCGAAACAGGTCATAGGCCAGGCATTGACGCAGGTTCGAGGCATCCTGGCGATTGTTATTGAGCGTCATCCCTTTCAGGTTCTGGTAGCGCTGACCGCGTACCCGGTCATTGAAGTCCAGTTTGAAAGAAGGACGCTCAGGGCTCAGTGAACCCATGTAGCCCTTCTTGCGCACCAGAATATCCGAAACCCGAGTGCCATCGATCACCACATTGGCCGGATACTCGGTATAGGAAAACTCGGTCGGGCAGGTACGCGCCGTGCTCGCCAGGCTGCGCCCCTCGGTTTTCAAGCGCTGGTAGTCGGCACTTGCCAGTGTGATGTCGATCTCAAGCAAGCGATCCCGTTGAAAGGGGTCGCCGTCGCCACCGAGATTTTGCCCCCGTCGCTCATCCAGATCCTCGACTGTTTCACTGCTGCCGCCACCGCAGCCAGATAGCGCCAATGCAGCAATCGCCAAACACAAGCAAAAACAGATTTTTATCGCGCGTATTTCGCTTCTGAAACGGCAAATTATTTCCCTCATGACATCAACTCCCCTGAACACCTGAGCCAGCCTAAAGCGGGAAGCGCCAAAGGAATGCAAGACGGTCTTACAGGGCCAGATTAGAGCCCTGGGATTCTTGGGCTATGCTTAATCAAGGCAGGCCCGTGTGAACCGGGCCAGCAGGCCCAATATCAGGTTTGGTGCAATTTTGAAATTCGATACCCGTATGAATATGGATACCAGAAGGCCGCCCCGTCCGGTTGGACATAAGCGCAATAGTCAAAACGGTTTTACGCTGATTGAGCTGGTGGTGGTGATTGTCATTCTGGGGATTCTGGCGGCATTTGCCTTGCCCCGTTTTGCAGACCTTTCGCGATCAGCCAGGGTTGCAACTCTGGAGGGGATTGCGTCGGCGATGAAATCTACCATTGGCATTATCCGGGCGCAGGCTTATGTGCAGGGGCTCACGATTTCCGCCGCCAACCCGGGGAATCAGAGTGCTTATCTTGTCCGGACCGAGGCTGGCCAGTCAGAAATTGACTGGCGCAACTTGTGCCCGGAGAGCCGGGCTGAACTCGGCGATGCGCTGAGTATGGCGGATCACATCAGCCTTGACGTGGGAAATGACGATGATCTGGAAATTATTATCAACAATCAGTACACCCGGGTGGGGTACGACATTCGGGGTTCAGGCCCACCGACTGCGAATGGCTGCTATGTCACCTACAATTCGTTCGGTGACCCGAACTGTACCGTTGACGTCGTAACCACCGATTGCTGAATCTGCAAATTCACTATCGGCTGACAATCACGCGTTTTTCGTGCACATAGCCCTCAGGTGAGACAGACCAGTAGGCCATCATCTGGGACAGCATCAGCGCATGCTCCGGCAAGTCGTAACCGTCATACTGTTTTCTGAATTCATCCTCCAGGCCCGCTGAGGCAAGATCCAGAAGCTGCTTATGCTGAGTATTCAGAATACGCTTTTGGCCATCCAGTTCCATGGTGAAATTGGCCAGATCGAAGTAGGCGGTCATTTCGATATCCTCAAGGTCCTCCTGTTGAAGGAGAATGACCAACTCGACTTCATTGCTGGGCAAACGTTTGCTCTCAAAGGCAAACGCTCCGATATCTGCGCTGCCAGTCCCACGCACCAGATGGTGCGTGGACTCCTCAAGGCTGAGTGCAAAGTGGATGTCCTCACCGGGGGCTTCTGTGTCCCCCTGGGTTTCTTCCAGGACTGTGGACTGGTGTACATCTGCATCTGCTGGCGGGGCCGCCTGTACTGCCTCAGCCGGTGACTGGGGTGCTTGCGTGGCCACTGGGCTTTCTGCTGCAGGCGAGGGTAATGACCCCGTGCTTTCCTTCCCTGGAAAAGCCACAAGGTACAGGCCCAACGCGACCAGCAAGGTTATCAGGGCAATCGCCCGGCTTGCCTGGATACTCATCTACGCTCGTCCCCTGGTAGGGATTAACCCCGGCAGCCGCGCCACACACCAAAGGTGTAGTCATCGGCTGCGTGGTTGAACTCATCGCCGCAGTTCTTGTCAAAGGACAGACCGTTTTCCCCGTCCTGATCCACGATACAGATGTCATGGTCAAGGCAATCCTTGGTCCAGGCACTGGGAGCCCAACCGCCACAGGCACCGCCGCAACGTCCCATGCATTTGCCGCCCTTGTAGCTCTGACCAATGTTGATCTGTGTGTTGACGACCTGGCCATTCGAACCCTTGTCGTAGGTAGCTGTGACATTGCTGCCCTTGGAAACACAGCTGATGCCTTCGTTTCGCTCGCCCGCATTGGCGAGGCCAGTGGCAATGAGTATGCAGATTGCTGAAAGGTATACCGCTATTGTTTTTATCATGGTGATCTCCGCTTGTTTTTATTGTCTTTGTTTTTTCAGGTTAACCGTCTGAGTCGGTCATCCCTGGGGAAGGATGAGCCTTGACAGTAGGTAGTAAGGGGCAATTCAGGCGAGGTAATGACGGTAAAAGTCGGGCAAAATGGGTCAAAGTTGGGTTTTGTCGGACCAAAGTGATAACTGGGTCACACTTTTGGACGGAGACTCCCGGGCAGCTTCATTTGCTTCCCAACGACTGAATTAGCCACTGCCTCCTGCGCCATATGAGATGGCGACGTACGAAGAAAGTGTGGCGGAAACAAATACGACACCTTCGGCCATGAACTCGTCAATCCTAGCTATGAGGCTTAGTATCTCAGGGTTAAATCTGAAGGGAATTTATGTTCAGCATCAACCAATACCACACCCATTTACACCCAAAAACATCTGTACAAAAACAGTGAATTGGAGGCAGCCTATGGGTGTTTTTGACGGCAAAGGTCAGCATTGCTGACTAGAGGAGATTCAGAAATGGACTGTTATTGCTGTCCGCTCTTGTGTGAGAAAAGATCAGGTTGATCTATGAAATATTTTTCACACCGAGGTATGCAACGCCCTAGATACCGGTTATTAGCATATCCAGAGATGCAATTATTTCTGGACGAAAATCTTTCAAGTCAGTCACAACGGTTTTTAATATGGATTTTGGTACAGCAGTAATCTGATGAGTCAGAAGTACGTAATCTTTCCCCTCAATATTTATTACAGGGCAAAGTCTCTTTGCGTCTCTGTGGTTGACCAATTTCAGCGGTGAAAGGGGTATCACAACCCGAGAGTTAAGTTCTTCCAATAAATCGTTTTGCACATCAAGAAAGTATGGATAGGTTGGTTGGGTTTTTTTGTCTTTATTCAGGTAGATGTAGAATTGTCCCATTAAAACTCCCGGAATGAGTCAGAAAAAAGTCCGTTTCTTTCAACAAGTTCGTTTAGAGCTTCAATGGCACTTTGGTTTTCAGCCTTCCACCTTTCACGCTCTGTGCTTCGGAGTTGCTCCACGAGTGCTTTCTCAAGGGTTGCCGAAAGATTTATTTTTTCAGCACGTGCTTTTTCTAGCAGGTCACTATTTATTGTCAGGTTTGTCGGCTTCTTGGGTGCATTTTGGTCGAAAGACAAAGCCATGGCCATACTCCATTATGCGCATATTTAATGCGTATAACGATACCAACAAAGAAGGCGCATTGTAAATACGGTTAACAAAGCTGATTTTGACGGGTCAGGTCGCATTGCTGACATACCAAAACTTCAGGAACACCGGCCTTTTCTGGCTCTTCGGGATATTTGCTGCCGTTTATGGTCGCTAGCCTTGGGACTATATTTTGACCGCTCTAGTTGTTCAACCAGACACAGAAGCTGTTTGACATCCAAACCAGTCGAGATCGAGACGCCATCTACCAGATAATAGTGGGTCCTCATAGCCGTAGGAGGAGGACCATGTCATGCAAACTGAAGCCCACGTTCCTTGGAACAAAGACAAACTCATTGGACAAAAATTGCCACTAAAGCTCGAACAAATTTGGGCAATACGTATCCATCTCGAGATGCTTAAAAAGATCCGGGATCTGGCGATGTTTAATCTTGCGATTGATAGCAAGCTCAGAGGTTGCGATCTAGTAAGCCTGCGCGTTAAAGATGTGGCCAGAAATGGCGAAATCCTTGAGCGTACTCAGGTCATTCAAAGGAAGACCCATAACCCGGTAACATTTGAAATATGTAAGAAAAGCCGGGAGGCACTCGAGACTTGGCTGAAGCAAAAACAGTTGGTAGCACCGGATTTTCTTTTTCCAAGCCCGAGGTCACCGCAGGATCACATCTCAACGCGACAGTATGCGCGAATAGTGAAGCGCTGGATCGGATATATAAATCTCGATCAGTGTTCGTACGCCACACATTCAATGCGACGAACGAAAGCGACTTTAATCTACAAACAGACCAAGAACCTGCGGGCGGTTCAGATCTTGCTCGGTCATACCAGTATGGCAAGTACCGTGCGGTATCTGGGCGTTGAAGTGGATGATGCACTCGAGATAGCGGAAAGGATTGAAATCTGAAGGGACTGGGTCAGTGGCAGCCTTTGGCTGCCACTTTTTTACTACCGGAGCAGCGTTCTTGCCGCGCAATCTAGGCCGCAGAATGAATATTTACTGAAATTTCCAGGCCAGCTCGGGAGGCCATATTAATCAGTTTATCGATGCTGAATTTATCTATTTTACCGCGCATGAGATCACTGATAACGGGCTGACTGACTCCCATAAGCTCAGCAGCTCGAGACTGTGTCATTTGGCTCTCATTAATGTGCTTTTCAAGGGCCCGGATTAAATCTGAGCGCACTACCAAGTTTGCTGACTCTTGCGAATCGAAACCTAGCTGTTCAAAAACATTCATACTACTACCTCCTTCAGGCGCCGTTTTGCCAGATCAAGATCATGCTGCGCGGTCTTTTGCGTCTTTTTCCGGAACGCATGCAGCACATGAACTTGGTCAGCAATTCTGGCCACATAAATTATCCGATATTCTCCTTCTTCATGGATTCTGATCTCGCGGACGCCTGGACCTATAGATTTCATAGGTTTCCAGTCGCTCGGATCATCTCCGTTTTGCAGCTTATGCAACTGGTAACCTGCCTGCCGCTTGGCGTTGTCCGGGAACTGTTTTACGTCGTCCAAGGACGAACCTAGCCAAATTATCTCCTTCATCCGGGAATTATACAATATTTTGTATAATTATCAAGGATTCTATATATTCGACGACTGGTAAGGTACACTAATTCGGTCGGCTCCTGCCGAATTGCAGACCCACTTGCTAACGAGATTTTTCAGGGGCTCGTCTAGTGGCAGCTGTCAGACCAGGTTCTGCCCAATAATTCGCATTATTTCGA
>JAUIAZ010000167.1 GCA_030427465.1 Gammaproteobacteria bacterium
GATTGCCGGAGAAAACGCGGGAAGTGAAGGCGTCGACCTGGTAAAAACGGTGCTGGCTCATGGGGTGCTTTTCCGCTAAGAAGAGGTTTACGAACCAGTATAGAAGAGGCCTGACTGACTGTTAAAGCAAATCAGGCGCTAATCGGGCCACCGGTGCCGGCGCCTGCTGGCTGTCCGGCGGGTGGGCCTCAGGACATCAGTGTTGCAGGATCTGGCTGAGGAAAAGCTGGGTTCGCTCGTTCTGCGGATTGTGGAAGAACTCGTTGGGTTCGTTTTCTTCTACAATCTGCCCCTGGTCCATGAAGATCACCCGGTTGGCGACCGTCTTGGCGAAGCCCATCTCATGTGTCACACAGATCATGGTCATACCGGACTCGGCCAGCTCGATCATGACATCCAGAACCTCCTTGATCATCTCCGGGTCGAGTGCCGAAGTCGGTTCGTCGAAGAGCATGACCTCCGGGTTCATGCACAGACTCCGGGCTATCGCTACCCTCTGCTGCTGACCGCCCGAAAGCTGTCCCGGATACTTGAGTGCCTGCTGGGGAATCTTGACCCGCTCCAGGTACTGCATGGCGATTTCCTCCGCCTCCTTTTTGGGCATCTTGCGCACCCAAACCGGGGCAAGAGTGCAGTTTTCCAGAACTGTGAGGTGGGGGAACAGATTGAAGTGCTGGAACACCATGCCGACTTCCCGGCGAACAATGTCGATGTTTTTGATGTCATTGGTTAGCGGAATGTCATTAACGATGATATCGCCTTTCTGGTGCTCCTCGAGGCGGTTGATGCAGCGGATCATGGTGGATTTACCGGATCCGGAAGGGCCACAGACCACTATCCGCTCCCCTTTGAGTACGTTCAGGTTAATATCCTTCAGAACATGGAAGGACCCGTACCATTTATTGACGCCGTTCAACCGGATGATGACCGGACGATCTTCAGCGCTGTTAGTCGCGTTCATGCTGACTCCTTGATGTCTTACCGGTGTCCGGTATTCAGTTTACGTTCCAGCCGCATGCTGTAACGGCTCATGCCAAAGCAGAAGGCCCAGAACACAAAGCCCACAAACAAGTAACCCTCGACTGAGTAGCCAAGCCACTTGGGATCATTCAGTGCCGACTGCACAATGGCGAGCAGATCGAACAGTCCGATGATCAGAACCAGGCTGGTGTCCTTGAACAGGGCGATGAAGGTGTTGACGATGCCGGGAATCATCAGCTTGAGGGCCTGTGGCAGGATAATGAGCCCCATCATCTTCCAGTAACTCAGCCCCAGTGCCTGTGCGGCCTCATACTGGCCCTTGGGTATGGCTTGTAGCCCACCGCGCACAACCTCTGCCATGTAGGCGCTCTGGAACATGACCACACCGATCATGGCCCGCGCCAGTTTGTCGAACTCAACTCCCTCACTCATGAACAGCGGCAGCATCACTGAGGCCATGAACAGCACGGTAATCAGCGGTACGCCACGCCAGAACTCGATGTAGACGATACAGACACTGCGAATGAAGGGCATATCCGAGCGCCTGCCAAGCGCCAGCAGTATGCCGATCGGCAGCGAGGCGACAATTCCGACCACCGCGATGATCAGCGTCAGCATCAGGCCGCCCCACTTGTGGGTATCCACCGACTCCAGACCAAAGGCATCGCCGCGGAGCAGAAAATAGGCAATGAATGGGAAAAGAAACAATGTAAAGGCCGCTACCCAGCCTTTGGCCGGGCTTCTGTCGACCATCAGCCAGATCAGGCAGGCCGCGAACAGGGCAAAGACGATATCGACCCGCCAGATCAGGTCTTCCGGATAGAACCCGTAAGTGAACTGCGTGATCCTGGCGGTGACGAAAACCCAGCAGGCACCGCCACTGGTACACGCCTCGCGGCTCTCACCGAACCAGTCGGCGTTAATCAGCCCCCAGGTGATGAACCAGTCCAGCGCCAGATACATGAGGTATAGGGCGAACAGGGTCAGCACCGAGTTTACCGGGCCATTGAAAAGATTGCTGCGGGCCCAGCCAATTGGGCCAACGGTGTTGGCTGGCGGAGGCAGGTCCGGCAAAGGTTTGAATGCACTCATCGAGAAACCTCCCTATCGCTCGACCAGAGCAATTCGGTTGTTGTACCAGTTCATCAGCGCCGAGGTCAGCAGACTGAGCGTGAGATAAACCGCCATTGTCATAAAGATGATTTCGACCGCCTGGCCTGTCTGATTCAGAGTCGTTCCGGCAAATACCGAGACCAGATCCGGATAGCCAATGGCTGTCGCCAGCGACGAGTTTTTCGTTAGATTCAGGTACTGGTTGGTCAGCGGTGGAATGATCACCCGCAGGGCCTGGGGCACAATGATCAGGCGCAGACGTTGGCCGTTGCTCAGTCCGAGGGCACTGGAGGCTTCGGTCTGTCCTTTGGGGACGGCTTCAATACCGGAGCGTACGACTTCGGCAATGAAGGCGGCCGTGTAGATAGAAAGCGCCAGCAGCAGAGCCATGAGCTCGGGTATGATGGCTACGCCACCCTGGAAGTTGAAGCGCTGAAGCACCGGATAATCAAAACTCAGGGGGGCTCCGAGCAGCAGGAAAATGATCAGGGGCAATCCCAGGATCATGCCCAGTGAGGGCAGGAATACCGGGAGTGGTATGCCGGTTTCTGTTTGTCTCAGGCGGCTGACCCTGGCCAGTACAATGCTGCCGATGATGCCAGCCAGCAGGGCCAGCCAGACCCAGCCGAAGCCGTCTTCAGTGACCGGTTTGGGTACATAGAAGCCCCGGTTGTTCAGGAAGAAGCTCTCGCCCAGGGTGACACTGTCGCGTGCGGCGGGCAGGGTTCGCAAAACGGCGAAATACCAGAAGAATATCTGCAGCAGCAAGGGGATGTTACGGAAAATTTCAATAAAGGCCGTAGCCAGTTTGGCGACCAGCCAGTTGCTCGACAGGCGTGCAATACCGATAACCAGGCCCATGATGCTGGCGATGATGATGCCAAGAACCGAAACCAGGATGGTGTTCAGCAAACCCACCACAAAGGTGCGGCCATAACTGTAGGTTTCGTCATACTCCACCAGGCTCTGGATAATGCCGAACCCGGCTGGATTGTCCAGGAATCCGAAACCGGTGGTGATGCCCCGTGCTTCCATGTTGGTCAGGGCGTTGTTGATGATGTAGTAGAAGAAGAGAACGACGCCGAGGGCCGCTAATACCTGAAACACAATGGCCCTGATCGCAGGGTCGTTCCAGGCCTTGGTTTTAGTGGACTGCTCGGCAGATGGGGAATCAGCCATATGGAAAACTCATCAAGACGTGGGAAAACCGGGGAGTGGCTCCCCGGTATGAGTCGACTGGTTTAGCGAATCGGGGGCGCGTACTGAAGACCGCCTTTGGTCCACAGTGCGTTCAGACCACGCTCAATCTTCAGAGGGGAAGACTGGCCGACATTACGCTCGAAGCTTTCACCATAGTTACCGACCTGCTTGATGATCTGGTAAGCCCAGTCGTCACTCAGCCCCAGAGTGGCACCCATCCCCCCTTCAACACCGAGAAGCCGGTTGGAGGCAGGTGTTCCCTTGGCTTTCATGTCATCGACATTGGCGGAAGTCAGGCCTTGCTCCTCAGCATCGATCATGGCGAACAGAGACCATTTCACGATATTGAACCAGGCATCGTCGCCCTGACGTACCACAGGGCCCAGTGGCTCCTTGGAAATGACTTCCGGCAGGACCACCGCATCATCCGGTTTCGCCAGCTTGATACGCAATGCATAGAGCTGGGACTGGTCTGAAGTCAGTACGTCGCAACGTCCGGCTTCGAAGCCTTTTACAGTCTGGTCAGAGGTGTCGAAAACGACCGGCTGGTATTTCATGCCGTTGGCACGGAAGTAGTCGGCCAGGTTCAGTTCCGTTGTTGTACCTGCCTGGATACAGACGGCGGCACCATCCAGTTCCTTCGCGCTCTTGACACCCAGGCCCTTGCTGACCAGGAAGCCCTGACCGTCATAGTAGTTAACGCCGGTGAAGTTCAGGCCCAGTGATGCGTCACGGGTCAATGTCCAGGTGGTGTTACGTGGCAGCACGTCAACCTCACCGGATTGCAGGGCAGTGAAGCGCTCTTTGGCGTTCAGCGGTGTGTACTTGACCTTGGTGGCATCGCCCAGAACCGCTGCAGCAACTGCGCGGCAGACATCAACGTCCAGCCCGGTCCAGTTTCCTTTTTCATCAGCGATGGAAAACCCGGGCAGGCCTGTGCCGACGCCGCATTGCAGTACACCGTTCTTTTTCACATCTTCCAGGGTACCTGCGTTAGACAGGCCAGAGACAGACAACAGGCCAGTAACGGCCACGACAGGGAGGGAGAATTTTTTCATCATATTCCTCGGTTCAGGGTTGTTGTTATTACCGAAAACCACCTTAGCACAGAGATTTTGGCAAGACGAGCGTCCTTTTGGTGCACGTCTGTTTCGGCCTCATCTGTGCCTGTCGGCGGCGGTCAGGTAATAACCTGTAGCGGAAGCCCCAAGGCTCGGGGTGGCCTGAGCAATTATCCTGCCAAGCCTGCAAGCGCTGCGGCAATTAAAGGATTCAGTGGGACTGGCCGCCCGGAAGTGTGACGGATCTCCCGGATTTGGCCCCGCTTCGGTGCTTGCGTGCCCCATCGGAGTGCCCCGATCCGGTTTCGCGGAAAAGGCTGGGGTGCAGACTAAATGATCAAAAGTCTGGCAATCGCTGTATAATTCAGCTAATGTTTTCCCTGTAAACATTGGGAGTGGCGTGTGTCTGTATCAAACGAACAGGAATTGTCTGCCGAGGCTTCGGGCAGCGGTACCTATCATCACGGGAATCTTAGGGAGACTCTGCTGGAGCTTGCCCGCAAGCACCTCGAGGATTCCGGGCCGGACAAGCTCAGCCTGCGCGCCCTTGCGCGTGAGGCCGGCGTTTCCCAGACTGCTCCCTATCGCCATTTTGCAGACAAACAGGGCCTCCTTGCTGCCCTG
This sequence comes from Gammaproteobacteria bacterium, assembly GCA_030427465.1. Taxonomy (GTDB): domain Bacteria; phylum Pseudomonadota; class Gammaproteobacteria; order Pseudomonadales; family Oleiphilaceae; genus JADJWY01. Next base: position 4,980 of record JAUIAZ010000167.1, read on the forward strand.
GCTGCCCAGGGCTACCTGGAACTGACTCGCCTGACACTGGCCGCGCAGAAAGCCGGTATGGAAACCGCCGAGCGTCTTTTTACTGCCGGTCTGGCCTATATCCGCTTTGCCAGCGATCACCCAGCCCTTTACAAGCTCATGTTTGGTCCGGTCATCGGACAGCCGATGCAGTTTCCGGAGTTGAAACGGGCAGGTGAGCTGTCCTTCCAGGTGATTCTCGATATTGTGCGGGATGGAGTCAGGGAAGGGACCTTTGACAGCAACAGCCCGGAAGAGCTGATCGCCATGACCTGCTGGTCTACCGTACACGGCATCTCCAGCCTGAGTATTGATGGCATGTTTGGCTGTGTGGATACCAATATCCCGGATACCACCCTGATTGAAGGCACGCTGCGACTCTCTCTGCAGGGACTGCTCGCGCGTACGTAGTTACACGCATCTGATAAAACGCCTACCTCGTCACAAAGGCTCCCTCTTTTGGGGGATGCTCTTGTCAGACAATCGTACCTAGACTGTAGTTATCGGCTGGCACCAAGCCTGCCGTCACACTAAAACAACGATAAAAACGGACGTGAGCAGCGCTATGGACAGAAGAAATCTGTTTTGGGCATTCCTTTGCGTATTGGTCGGCGGAACTGCGGCACTCTGGCTGCCCTGGACCGGAGATGACCGGAAGGCCGTGCAGGCCGCTGAGACCCCTCGCAAGGCTGGTGCAGAAATGGTGCCTGCCAGCGGGTCGCAGCAGGCCGGCCTCGCGGCGCTGCAAGCCCTTCCGGCACCTGCGGCGGGTCAGGATACCGCGGCGGCTCTGGAAGACGACCTTCTGGATGCCTTGCCAACTCTGGTCGCGCAGTATGAGGAAGCCACCCGCTACCCACCCGGTTCCCAGCCTATCCGACCGGGAGAACTGGAAAAGTATCAGCCCAATCGCAGTACCGACGTTTCCGCCCCTTTTCCCCTCCCGGATATCGAACAGCCTGTGCTGCTCAGTCTGCAACTCGACAAGTACCAGTACTTTTCCGGAGAGCCTGTAGCTGCCGCCCTCAGTGTCGCCCAGGTTCCCCAGGGGCGCAGTGTGTCTGTGGTATTCCGGATCAGGGATCTCAAAGGCAAGGAGTGGCACCAGCAGAAGGGTGTGTCCGACGAGGATGCCTTGTACACGCTGCTACTGGAGCCGGAACTGTTTGATGCCAGTGGTATCCCGGAGGAACTGCTGGTACAGGCGGAGGTTCGTGTGGGCGGTGAAAAGCTGCTTGTAGCGGCGCCGTTCCGTTACGAGGAAGCGGTGGCACGCATCAGTGGGGTGTCTCCTTCATTTGTTCAGGGAGCCAACCTGATCATTCCTGTGCAGCTCGAAAACGTGAGGCCAGGATACTACTTTCTGGCGGCCAATCTTTACAGCCAGAGTGATAACCAGCCGCTGATTCATCTGGAAGCCGAAGGGCGGCTTAATGGTGGCAAGGGGCAACTGGCGCTTCAGGCGCACATTGCTGCCTTACGGGCTACTGGCCATGAGGGGCCTTACTGGCTGACGGATATCAGCCTGCAGCGGGCAGCCGAGGTCGGGGAAAGTCTGGACCGGCCAGGTCAGCCGGTGAGTGAGCGTTTTGGCGTGGAAGGCTTTCCTTTCAGCGATTATGTCAATGAGTCCTATGAGGACCCGCTCGCCGCCGAGCGTCGGGCCTTTATGGAACAACTGGGGCGCCTCTGAGACGCCGGGCAGCCGGGCATGAGTCCTCCTCGAAGCAAGAAACGCCCGGCCGGAGCGATATCCGGCCACACTAAACCGACAATAAAATAAAGTGAGAACTGGGAGAACAGCAATGAGGAAACGATGGAAACAGCTGGCCGTGGGGCTAGGACTTTGTCTCGGGCTGGGTAGCGCCAACGCGCAGCTGGCCGGCAAAAACGTGATACTGGTACATGGCTTTCAATCTTACCAATTGGAAGAGCGTCCGGGTGATGCCGCGTTGCAGACCAATGCAAACAACTATTGGTCTGCCTATTGGGGGCAACGTGCGGAAAGGGCTTTCTACTGGTCTTCTGCCGACCGGATCTCCGGCGGGATCAAAGACAAGATCCGTGCTCAGGTGCTGGATGCGGCGCGCACCAACCTGTGTGTAGACGGATGTGTGATTGTTACCCACTCCACGGGTGACCTGGTGACCCGTTACATGCTGCGCAACCTGAATAACTGGCTGTCGTCCGCGGGATATTCTCCGGATCGCTTCAAAGTGCTGACCGTACTCGACTTTGCCGGTGCCGGTGGCGGTACCGAGATTGCTGACATTGCCGTGGCGATTTCCGAAGGCTCCGGGGTAATCAACAGTGTGCAGCGCTGGGCAATTGAGCTCGCGATGGGCTTCCGGCCCGAACAGGGCGAGGTGGGCGTACT
>JAUIAZ010000002.1 GCA_030427465.1 Gammaproteobacteria bacterium
ACGCAACTCGTTCACAATCCCAAACAGCACTAATGAGAGTAAATCATGGCTGGTGAGACCTTAACTGCTTCCTCTTACATACAGCACCACCTTCAGAACCTCGTCTATGGTAAACACCCCGAAACCGGTTGGGGTTTCGCTCACAGTGCCCAGGAAGCAGCGGAGATGGGCTTTTGGGCGATTCATGTTGATAGCATGATGTGGTCTGTTGGCCTGGGTATCCTCTTCCTCTGGTTATTTCGTAAAGCAGCCAAATCAGTAACATCAGGAGTACCTGGCGGCCTCCAGAATTTTGTTGAAGTCATGGTCGAGTTTGTCGATGGCAGCGTCAAGGAGACATTCCACGGCAAGAACCCTGTGATAGCCCCCCTGGCACTGACCATCTTCTGCTGGATATTCCTCATGAATCTTATGGATCTGGTGCCGGTAGACTTTCTGCCTCAGCTTTTCCATGCAGCCGGTGTGGAGTATATGAAAGTGGTTCCAACCACTGACATCAACATCACCTTCGGCATGTCACTTTCTGTGTTCGCACTGATTATCTACTACAGCATCAAGGTCAAGGGTGTTGGTGGTTTTGTGGGTGAACTTACCCTGCAACCATTCGGTAAATGGATGATGCCATTCAACCTTCTGCTCGAAGGGGTCGGTTTGATTGCCAAGCCGATCTCTCTTGCGCTGCGACTTTTCGGTAACCTTTATGCCGGTGAGTTGATATTCATACTGATTGCGCTGCTGCCTTTCTGGGCACAATGGGCGCTGTCGGTACCCTGGGCGATATTCCATATTCTGGTCATCACTTTGCAGGCATTCATCTTTATGATGCTGACCATCGTGTACCTGAGTATGGCGCACGAAGATCACTAAAACTTTCTTTTTAATCACAACGTGAAACTTTAGGAGTCAAAATGGAAACTGTAGTTGGCTTAACCGCAATCGCTGTTGCTTTGTTGATTGGTATGGGTGCTCTGGGCACGGCCATTGGATTTGGTCTGCTGGGTGGGAAGTTCCTTGAAGGTGCTGCCCGTCAACCAGAAATGGTACCTATGCTGCAGGTTAAGATGTTCATTGTTGCCGGTCTTCTCGATGCGGTTACCATGATCGGTGTTGGTATCGCTTTGTTCTTCACTTTTGCAAACCCATTCGTTGCTCAGGTGGGCTAATTAGAAGCCCTTTTAACGAACAGGTTTTTATTACACCGATCCACTGAAGGGGTGTTTAAGTGAATATCAACTTAACCATGTTGGGACAGGCGATCGCCTTCTTTATCTTCGTGGTTTTCTGCATGAAATATGTCTGGCCTCCCATTATCCAGGCATTGCGGGAACGCGAAAAGAAGATTGCTGATGGTTTACAGGCGGCCGAACGTGCGTCCAAAGACCTTGCTCTGGCTCAGGAAAAAGTGACGGCTGAACTGAAGGATGCCAAGCAGCAGGCAGCTGCAATCATTGAACAGGCGCACAAGCGCTCTAATCAGATGATTGAAGAAGCCAAAGAAGCTTCCCGTAAAGAGGGTGAGCGTCTTATTGAAGCTGCGAAGGCAGAGATTGACCAGGAGAAGAACCGCGCCAAAGAAGCTCTGCGTGCTGAGCTGGCTGTGTTGGCGGTAACAGGTGCTGAGAAAATCCTGGAGCAGTCGGTCGATGTCAACGCACACAATGCGATGCTGGAAAAATTGGCCGCGCAATTGAATTGAGGTGAATAGCAATGGCTGAAACCATCACGATTGCAAGGCCATACGCCAAGGCTGTATTTGAAAATGCCCGGCAGAACTCTAGCATCCCGGAATGGTCGGAGACGCTTGCGACTTTGGCCGCAGTATCTGACAACGATGAAGCGGAAACTCTGCTGCAACACCCTGGTGTGACTGCAGCGGAGAAAGCCTCTTTGGTAGTCGAGCTGAGTGGCGGGAAGCTGAGCGAGTCTGCACAGAACTTTGTGCATACCCTGGCCGAGAACAAGCGCCTGACCCTGCTGAAGGACATTCAATCCTTGTTTGAGCATTATCGCTCGCAGCTGGAGTCTACAGTCGATGTGTCCGTGGAAACAGCATTTGAAATCGACGAAGGCCTGCAACAGAAATTGGCTGGCGCGTTGCAACAGAAATTAGACAGAAAAGTCACTTTGCAGACCACACTGAACAAGGCATTGATCGGTGGCGTGATTGTAAGAGCCGGGGACACGGTAATTGATGCTTCTGTCAGAGGGAAACTGGCCAAACTGGTTGAGGCTGTCAGTTCCTGACCCCCATTAAGGTTTTGAGGAAAACATACCATGCAGCAACTGAATCCATCAGAGATCAGCGAGATTATCAAGAAGCGTATAGAGAAGCTTGATATCAGTGCTGAAGCAAGAACTGAGGGCACGATTGTCAGCGTATCTGACGGTATTGTTCTCATTCACGGTCTTGCCGACGTTATGTACGGTGAGATGATTGAATTTGAAGGCGGGCTTTTCGGACTTGCTCTCAACCTGGAGCGTGACTCTGTTGGGGCGGTTGTTCTGGGCGATTACCAGAGCCTGGCCGAAGGTCAAAAAGTGAAAGTGACTGGGCGTATCCTGGAAGTTCCTGTAGGAGAGCCACTCCTGGGACGCGTTGTAGACGCTCTGGGTAACCCCATCGACGGTAAAGGCGCCATCGACTCCGACATCAGCGAACCGATTGAAAAAGTCGCACCAGGCGTTATCGCTCGTAAGTCTGTTGGTCAGCCGATGCAGACTGGTTACAAGTCAGTCGATACCATGGTGCCAATCGGTCGTGGTCAGCGGGAGTTGATTATCGGTGACCGTCAGACTGGTAAGACCGCACTGGCTATCGACGCGATCATTAACCAGAAAGGTACGGGTATCAAGTGTGTGTACGTAGCGGTTGGGCAGAAGCAGTCCTCTATCGCTAACGTTGTTCGCAAACTCGAAGAACACGGTGCGATGGATCACACCATCGTTGTAGCAGCCGGTGCAGCTGACCCTGCCTCCATGCAGTTCCTAGCCCCTTATGCCGGGACCACCATGGGAGAATACTTCCGTGATAACGGTCAGGATGCACTGATTGTGTTCGATGATCTGTCGAAGCAGGCTGTTGCCTATCGTCAGATCTCACTGTTGCTCAGACGTCCGCCTGGTCGTGAAGCTTATCCTGGTGACGTTTTCTATCTGCACTCGCGTCTTCTGGAGCGTGCCTCACGCGTTAGCGAAGAGTATGTGGAAAAGTATACCGACGGTAAAGTGACGGGTCAGACCGGTTCCCTGACAGCACTTCCAATTATCGAGACCCAGGGTGGTGACGTTTCTGCATTCGTTCCTACCAACGTTATCTCGATTACGGATGGTCAGATCTTCCTGGAAACGAACCTCTTCAACAGTGGTATCCGTCCTGCGATGAACGCTGGTATCTCAGTATCGCGGGTTGGTGGTGCAGCTCAAACCAAGATCATGAAAAAGTTGGGTGGCGGTATCCGTCTTGCCCTGGCTCAGTACCGTGAACTGGCGGCGTTTGCACAGTTTGCTTCTGATCTGGATGAAAGCACCCGGAAACAGTTGGAACACGGTGCCCGTGTTACCGAACTGATGAAGCAGAAGCAGTACTCGCCAATGAATGTGGCTGAAATGGGTCTGGTTCTCTTCACCGCCAACGAAGGCTATCTGGATGACGTTGATGTCAAGAAAGTCGTAGATTTTGAAGCAGCCCTGCTGTCTTATGCCCGTAGTGAACATGCAGACCTGCTGGCCAAGATCAACGAAGCAGGTGACTTCAACGACGATATCGCGGCCGGTTTGAAATCTTGTATTGAAAAGTTCAAGTCAACTCAAACCTGGTAAAACCGGCGGGGCCTGAGACAGGCCCCGCTGAAAAGCGTTAACAAAGGCAGATATTTATGGCTGTTGGCAAAGAAATCAAAACGCAGATAGGCAGCATCAAAAGCACTCAGAAAATAACGAGTGCGATGGAGCTGGTTGCTGCAAGTAAAATGCGCAAAGCCCAGCAACGTATGGCGGTCGGAAGACCTTATGCCGACAAAATCCGTCAGGTTGTTAGCCACATCGCAAATGCAAATCCGGAATACAACCACCTTTATCTCACAGAACGTGAAGTTAAGCGGGTCGGATACATTGTTGTTTCGACTGACCGTGGTTTGTGTGGTGGCCTGAACATCAACGCATTTCGTGAGTTGACTGGCGAAATGCGCGACTGGAATAGCAAAGGTGTTGAAGTTGACCTCTGTGCGATTGGTAGTAAAGCCATGGCATTCTTCCGAAGCTATGGCGGTAACGTCGTTGCGGCGCTGAACCAACTCGGCGACGAGCCCTCGGTGGAAAAACTGATCGGTCTGGTCAAGGTCATGCTGGAGTCCTACGCTGAAGGTAAAATTGATCGGTTGTACATCGTTTATAACCGGTTTGTGAATACCATGACTCAGCAACCGACTGTCGGCCAACTGCTGCCCTTGCCGCCTTCAGATGACGACGACATGAAGAAAAGGCATTGGGACTATATTTACGAACCTGATGCCAAGGAATTGCTGGATGGACTTTTGACTCGCTTCATCGAGTCACAGGTTTTCCAGGCGGTAGTTGAAAACAATGCCTGTGAGCAAGCTGCACGAATGGTTGCCATGAAATCCGCAACCGACAATGCCGGCAATCTGATCGATGAATTGCAGATGGTCTATAACAAGGCCCGTCAGGCAGCGATCACGCAGGAAATTGCCGAAATCGTTGGCGGTGCGGCAGCAGTTTAGGATTAGCGAATAGAGATTTGAGGAACTGAGAATGAGCAGCGGACAAATCGTACAAATCATCGGTGCGGTTATCGACGTGGAATTTCCACGCGATGCCGTCCCAAATGTATATGACGCACTGAAGGTTCAGGGCGCAGCGACAACACTGGAAGTTCAGCAGCAGCTGGGTGATGGTGTTGTCAGAACAATTGCCATGGGAAGCACCGAAGGCTTGCGACGCGGTCTGGATGTTAACAACACCAACGCGCCTATTTCCGTTCCTGTCGGCACAGCCACTCTGGGCCGTATCATGGACGTTCTCGGCGATCCGATTGATGAGAAAGGCGCAATCGGTGAAGAAGAGCGTATGCCGATTCACCGTAAAGCTCCCGGTTATGCTGATCAGTCTCCCGTAACCGAGCTGCTGGAAACCGGTATCAAGGTAATCGACCTGGTCTGTCCTTTTGCCAAGGGTGGCAAGGTTGGTCTCTTTGGCGGGGCCGGTGTAGGCAAGACCGTTAACATGATGGAACTGATCAACAACATCGCAAAAGAGCACAGTGGTCTTTCTGTGTTTGCTGGTGTTGGTGAGCGTACCCGTGAAGGTAACGACTTCTACTACGAAATGCAGGAGTCCAACGTTCTCGATAAGGTTGCCATGGTGTACGGCCAGATGAATGAGCCCCCTGGAAACCGTCTGCGTGTTGCCCTGACTGGTCTGACCATGGCGGAAAAGTTCCGTGATGAAGGCCGTGATGTACTGCTGTTCGTGGATAACATCTATCGTTACACACTGGCCGGAACCGAGGTGTCAGCACTTCTGGGTCGTATGCCATCTGCGGTAGGATATCAGCCAACACTGGCTGAAGAGATGGGCGTTCTTCAGGAGCGTATCACGTCGACTCGAACGGGTTCTATCACATCCGTTCAAGCCGTTTATGTTCCTGCGGATGACTTGACTGACCCGTCTCCTGCTACAACGTTCTCTCACTTGGATGCGACCGTTGTACTGAGTCGTGATATTGCTGCGAAGGGTATCTATCCCGCAATCGACCCTCTGGACAGCACCAGCCGTCAGCTTGACCCACTGGTAATTGGTCAGGAACATTACGACGTGGCCCGAGGCGTACAGACTGTACTTCAGCGTTACAAAGAGCTGAAAGACATCATCGCCATCCTGGGTATGGACGAACTGTCTGAAGAAGACAAGCAGATCGTATCCCGTGCGCGGAAGATCGAACGTTTTCTATCTCAACCGTTCCACGTTGCCGAGGTGTTCACAGGTTCACCCGGTAAATATGTGTCTTTGAAAGATACGATTCGCAGCTTCAAGGGTCTTCTGGAAGGTGAGTACGACAGTATCCCTGAACAGGCCTTCTACATGGTTGGATCTATCGAAGAAGCGCTCGAGAAAGCCAACAAAGGTAAATAGGCTCTAGGAGGCATCAATGGCCATGAGTGTTCATTGTGACATTGTGAGTGCTGAGAAAGAGATTTTCTCTGGACTGGTTGAAATGGTAATTGCAGCAGGTTCTGAGGGTGATCTGGGTATTGCTCCTGGTCACACACCTCTGCTTACTTCAATCGGTGCTGGCCCTGTTCGAGTTATCAAACAGGGTGGGGAGGAAGAAATTTTCTTTGTTTCCGGTGGGTTTCTTGAAGTACAGCCCAACGTAGTGACTATCCTGTCAGACAGCGCCCAACGCGCTGATGATATGGATGAAGCCGCTGCACTGGAAGCGAAAGAGGAAGCTGAGAAGGCATTGCACAACAAAGGGTCTGAGTTCGATTACTCTCGCGCAGCTTCACAGCTGGCAGAAGCTGCTGCCAGACTTCGTACCATTCAGCAATTGCGGAAAAAAGCAGGTCGTTAAATCCGGTCAGCTGTTTTAATATCGAAAGGAAGCCTTCTGGCTTCCTTTTTTTTTGCTGAAAGAGAACTCATGTCTGAAATGATCAACTCAAAGCTCCATGTGGTGGTATTGGCAGCGGGAAAGGGAACCCGCATGCAAAGCGATAAACCCAAAGTCATCCATAAGTTAGCGGGTGAACCCATGCTCGGCCACGTTCTGAAAACAGCCCGTGAGTTGAATCCCGTCAAGTTGACGGTGGTGTGTGGTCACGGAGCCGAAGAGTTAAAAACGGTTTTTTCAGGTAGTGAGGATATCCATTGGGTTCTTCAGAAGGAACAGCTTGGTACCGGCCATGCGGTCAAGCAGGTTCTGGCTGATCTGGGCCGGGAATCCAACGTGTTGATTCTGTACGGGGATGTGCCTCTGATTTCAGCCTATACCCTGGGAAATCTGGTTGAAGTTCTTGATTCGTCTGATCGTGATGAGCTGGCACTACTGACGGTTAATCTGGATGATCCCAAGGGGTATGGGCGCATTGTGCGAGGTGCTACGGGGAGCGTGCTGAAAATAGTTGAAGAGAAGGATGCCTCTGAAAGTATACGTCAGATTAAAGAGGTGAACACGGGTATCATGCTGGTGAAAGCTGAAGCTTTGCAGCGATGGATTCCAAAGCTCACCAATTCAAATCAGCAAAACGAATTTTACCTCACAGATATCGTTGGTATGGCTGTGCAGGACGGTCAGGAAGTAGAGGCGATACAACCCTCTCAAGCGTACGAAGTGGATGGTGTAAATAACCGTATACAATTAAGCCGTCTTGAGAGGATCTACCAGAAAAACCAGGCAGACCAATTGATGGCCAAAGGTCTTGCAATGGCTGATCCGAGTCGTTTCGATCTGCGGGGCTCACTGGAGGTCGGCAAAGATTGCTTTGTTGATATCAACGCGGTGGTGGAAGGCAATGTTCGCCTGGGAGACCGGGTTATGGTAGGTCCGAACTGTATTATTCGGAACTCTGAAATCGGCAGCGATACGCGCATTGAGGCCAACTCGATCATCGAAGACAGTCGTATTGAAACCGCTTGCACTATTGGGCCATTCGCCAGAGTCAGGCCTGGTAGCCTGCTTGAGCAGGGAGCCAAAGTGGGTAATTTTGTTGAAATCAAAAAAGCCCACGTTGGGAAAAACAGTAAAATCAACCATTTGAGTTATGTAGGTGATGCCGAACTGGGTGAAGACGTCAATGTCGGAGCAGGTACCATTACCTGTAACTACGACGGCGTGAACAAGCATAAGACCCAGATCGGTCACCGAGTTTTCGTCGGCTCAAATACGGCTTTGGTGGCTCCGGTTTCAGTTGGTGATGATGCAACCATTGGCGCAGGCTCAGTGGTAACCCGGGAAGTCGGAGATGGGGAACTGGCGGTGGCCAGATCAAAGCAAAGGAATATTTCCGGATGGGATCGTCCGACGAAGAACAAGGATTGAAGAGGTTTAGATCATGTGTGGAATAGTGGGAGCAATCAGTCAGCGTCCAGTGCAGGAGATCCTTCTGGAGGGTTTAAGACGGCTTGAATATCGGGGTTACGACTCTGCAGGCCTGGCTGTACTGAATGCGGCGGGTGAGATACAACGCTTGAGGGAAGTCGGTAAGGTACAGGCACTGGCCGACAAATTACATGAATACCCTGTTTCAGGTAGCCGGGGTATTGCACATACCCGTTGGGCCACTCATGGCAAGCCTAGCGAGACCAATGCCCACCCTCACATGTCTGGTGGCGACATAGCCATTGTACATAACGGCATCATTGAGAACTTTGAAGAAATCCGGTCCGAGCTGAAAGGGCAGGGCTACGAGTTTGTTTCCGAGACAGACACGGAAGTTGTCGTTCATCTGATTCACCGTGAGTTGCAGTCGAGATCTTCCCTTAAAGAGGCTGTAAGCGCCGCGATCAGCATTCTGGATGGAGCTTATGCATTGGCTGTTCTGTGCCAGGCGTTTCCTGATGAAATCGTTGTTGCCAGGGCTGGCAGTCCGTTGGTTATCGGTGTGGGTATTGGTGAGAACTTTATTGCTTCGGATCCTTTGGCTCTGTTACCTGTGACTGACCGTTTCATTTATCTCGAAGAGGGCGATCTGGCTTGCATCAAACGGGATAAAGTCAGTATCCATGATGCAGAAGGGAACCCGGTAGAGCGCGAACGGGTTCAGTTTGAGCATGGCCATGACAGTGCGGACAAGGGGGAATTCCGTCACTTCATGATGAAAGAAATTTTTGAGCAGCCAAAGGTGTTGGCTGCCACGCTCAGTGGCCGGATCAGTCATACCCAGGTACTGGAAGCTGCGTTCGGTACCGGAGCCAAAGGTTTGTTCGATAATGTCGGGTCGGTTCAAATAGTAGCTTGTGGAACCAGTTATCACGCAGGGCTGGTAGCTCGATACTGGATTGAAGAGCTGGCAGGAATACCTTGTCAGGTCGAGGTTGCCAGTGAATATCGTTACCGCAAGCACGTCGTTAAGCCGGATATGCTGTTTGTCACCATATCCCAGTCTGGTGAAACTGCAGATACGCTGGCCGCACTGCGTCAGGCTAAAGCGGAAGGTTTCAAGGCGGCACTGTCTATCTGTAATGTGCCGGGCAGTTCACTGGTAAGGGAATCGGATCTGGTGTTGATGACCCAGGCTGGCCCAGAGATAGGTGTGGCCTCTACCAAGGCATTCACTACACAGTTGATTGCGTTGCTCGTCTTCTCTATTGCGCTGGCGAAAAGGCATGGAATGGACCAGAAGACCGAGAAAGAGGTGGTAGAAGCCCTGCACCAGTTGCCGGATCTGGTGGAGAAGATCCTGGCTTACAACGACAGCATCAAAGAGCTTTCCGCCCACTTTGCGGAAAAACATCATTCTCTGTTTCTGGGTCGCGGTGCCATGTATCCGATAGCTATGGAAGGCGCGCTGAAGCTCAAGGAAATCTCCTATATTCATGCGGAAGCCTATCCGGCCGGTGAACTCAAACACGGCCCGTTGGCCCTGGTTGACAAGGATATGCCGGTCATTACGGTGGCGCCAAACAACGAGCTACTTGAGAAGCTGAAGTCGAATTTACAAGAAGTTCGGGCTAGGGGGGGAGAGTTGTTTGTCTTTACCGATGAGCAAGTGACCCTGGAAGAAGCCGAAGGCATTTATCTGGTTCGCTTGCCCTCAGTCCATAACCTGATTGCACCGATTGCCTACACCGTCCCTCTGCAGCTCTTGTCCTATCACGTGGCGGTGCTGAAAGGCACGGATGTGGATCAGCCCCGAAATCTCGCAAAATCAGTGACCGTCGAATAAACGGTCACTGGTCGCAACCCGTATTCAGACGGCTGATCGTTTTGGTTCCTTCCAGAGCATTTAACCACCCTTGATGAAGACTCCGAGCGTCCTCTTCCGGCATGTCAGGTGAGAAGATGCTCTCCGTTTTCCACAGCTCGGCGATGTGCTCCAGGGACTTATAGGTGCCACTGCCCAACCCGGCCAAGTAAGCGGCACCCAGAGCCGTTGTCTCTGTGTTGGCAGGTCGCTCAACCGGAATCTGCAATATGTCGGCAAGAAACTGCAGAACCCAGTCGTTTACAGCCATGCCACCATCAACGCGCAGGCTGTGCAGCTTGGCGAGGCCATCATCCTGTATAGCCTGTATCAGATCCTGGGTTTGATAGGCGACACTCTGAAGGCCGGCGGTTACTATCTCGGGTATCCCGGTATTGCGGGTCATTCCAGCCAGGGTACCCCGCGCATTGGGATCCCAGTGGGGAGCCCCAAGGCCAGTGAACGCGGGTACCAGGTAAACGGACTGTCTGGATCCGACTTGCTGAGCCAGAGCCAGGCTCTCCGCAGCATCGTCAATCAGCTTCACTGCATCCCGAAGCCACTGAATGGTGGCACCGGCCATGAATATACTGCCTTCAAGGGCATAGGTCGTTTTGCCGTTGATGCGGTAAGCCACAGTGGTCAGCAGATTGTGTGACGAGGTGAGGGCAAGCTCACCGGTATTCATTACCAGAAAACAGCCCGTACCGTAGGTGCTTTTGCACATGCCGGCTGAAAAGCAGGCCTGACCAATCAGAGCGGCTTGCTGATCACCGGCTACGCCGCGTATGGGAACCTCAGCACCCAACCAGTCGGCATCGATGTGACCAAAGTCTCCGGCACTGTCCCGGACATCAGGAAGCAGCGAGGCAGGTATGCCGAACAGTTCGAGCAGCTCCGGGTCCCAGGTCTGTTTGTGGATATTGAAAAGCAGGGTTCTGGAAGCGTTGGTAGCATCTGTGGCGTGGACCCGCCCTTTGGTGAGATGCCAGATCAGAAAGCTGTCCACGGTACCAGTCAGTAGTTCACCGGCTTCCGCTTTCTCCCGGGCACCTTCGACATTGTCGAGAATCCAGCGGATTTTGGTTCCACTAAAATAGGGATCCAGAAGCAGCCCGGTTTTTTTACGAACCAGTGCTTCTTTCTTTTCCTTTTTCAGTCTGGCGCAGAATGCTGCGGTTCTTCGATCCTGCCAGACGATTGCCGGATAGACGGCTTCACCAGTGTTCCTATCCCAGATAAGCGTGGTTTCCCGCTGGTTGGTGATACCGGCAGCGATCAGGTCGCTGGGGTTGATTTCAGCTTGTGCCAAGGCGTCCCGGCAAACTTCAAGAATAGTATTCCAGATATCAGAGGGGGCATGTTCGACCCATCCGTCTCTGGGATAGTGCTGTTCAAATTCCTTTTGCGCGCAGGCTAGTACCTCACCCTGTGGGCAAAATACAATGGCACGTGAGCTCGTGGTGCCCTGGTCGATGGCGAGAAGGGCTTTAGTCACAGGAAACTCCTTTTACCTTGTTCTTTTTATGAGATTCAAGATAAGTGGCCAGCTCCAGTACTTCAAGAGGCTTGAGGAATAATCCGAGTTTGCTTCTGCGCCAGAGGACATCTTCAACCTCTTTGGCAAACTCATGCTTGATCAGGTAATCCACTTCTGCCTGATAAAGTCCGGCACCAAAGTGCTGCCCCTGGTCTTTGGCGTTTTCAGTCAGGAATAGGTGGCAACGGCTCCCATAAGCTGTCGCGATACGCTTCGCCTGTTTACTGTCCAGATAATCATATTTTTGCAGAAGGCCCTGGATAAAAGACTTGGGAGAATGCCCGAGATCTCCCCCGGGAAGTACAGCCTCGCTGGTCCACTCTTCTCCCATAAGGGGAAAAAAGGGCCGAATCTGCTTCATGGCAGATTCGGCCAGGCGACGGTAGGTCGTGAGCTTCCCACCAAAGACAGACAGAAGAGGCAACCCTTCCACTTTTTCAAGTTCCAGTGTGTAGTCCCGCGTGATCGCTTTGGGGTCGTCAGATTCGTCATCACAGAGAGGGCGGACGCCAGACCAGGACCAGATCACCTCCTGTGGTGTCATTTCCCGCGCGAAGTGTTTGTTGACCACATCACACAGATAGTGCGTCTCCTCTGTACTGATGGCGACCTGTGAAGGATCCCCCTGATACTCGACATCCGTGGTACCGACGATGGAAAACTCGTTCAGGTACGGAATCACAAAGACGATCCGGCTGTCATCATTTTGCAGGATGAAAGCGTTATCCCCTTCATACAGCTTGGGGACAACGACGTGACTCCCTTTGATCAGACGAACTCCGTAGGGACTGGTACGCTGCATATTCTGTGTCAGGAATGACTTCACCCAGGGACCGGCGGCATTGATTAGGCTGCGAGCATGGTAAGTAGTGATCAGACCGCTTTCTGTATCTCTGGCGGTGATAGTCCATAGACCACGCTCAACCTTTGCGGCGGTGCATTCATGTCTCGTTTTGAGGACACCTCCGTTTTCAGTGAACTGGATTGCGTTCAAAGCGACCAGTCTGGAGTCATCCACCCAGCAATCCGAGTACTCGAACCCACGCAGGATTTCCGGCTTTAGAGGGCTGCTTTCAGCTTTGAACTCCACGTGACGGCTACCCGGAAGCAACTTTCGTTTGCCCAGCTGGTCGTAAAGGAAAAGGCCGGCCCTTATCATCCAGACAGGACGCAAGTGGGGCATGTGAGGTAACTGGAAACGCAAGGGTTTGATTATATGAGGCGCCTTTTTGAGCAGGATCTCACGCTCACTCAGAGCTTCACGTACCAGGCGAAACTCGTAGTGTTCCAGGTAACGCAGGCCACCATGAATCAGTTTGCTGCTGGCAGAGGAGGTGGCCTGCGCCAAGTCCTGTTTTTCCAGAAGTAAGGTGTCCAGACCGCGGCCCTGGGCATCGTTGGCGATTCCAACGCCGTTGATGCCGCCACCGATCACGATACAGTCAAAAGTTTTCATGACTACTGCGTCCCTGATTCAATTCATTTAGATCAGTATAAACGCGCCAAAACGAAAATAAAACGAAAATAAACGAAATAAATATATGGTAAATTAACCTTGTGACCGAGTGCTCAGAAAGAAAGCGAAACTATCTGGCAGGCAGGTGTACCGGTATTTGCTTCTGGTCAAGCAGGCGTTGTACGGTTCTGGGCGGCAGCTGGTCGGTGAAAAAATGGCTGGCCTGGGTAATGTGACCCATCTCAACCATCGCCTTGCGCGAAAACTTGCTGTAATCGGCGGCCAGAATGACCTCCCGGCTTTGTTGCACGATGGTCTGTGCCACCCTGACTTCGCGGTAATCATAGTCCAGCAGCGTGCCGTCCCGGTCGATGGCACTGATACCGACAATGCCGTAATCCAGCCGGAACTGTCGGATAAAATCGATGGTGGATTCGCCGACAATTCCGCCATCCCGGGAGCGAACTTCTCCTGAGGCCACGATGACACGAAAATCTGGCTTCTGGTAAAGAATACTGGCGACGTGCAGATTGTTGGTCACAATCTGTAAGCTCTGATGATTCAACAAGGCCTTCGCTATGGCTTCTGTCGTCGTGCCGATATTGATGAAGAGGCTGCTGTTATTCGGGATGTAGGCAGCGACTTCGCTTGCGATCACGGACTTGGCATCCGGGTTGCGGATCTGGCGATCCTGATAAGACAGGTTCTCGATTGAAGTACCCCAGTTGGCACCGCCGTGAAAGCGCTCTACGGGTGTTTGTTCAGCAAGAATGCTCAGATCTTTCCGCAGAGTTTGAGGGCTTACATCAAAGATACTTTGTAGTTCGTCGAGAGTCAGACTGCCATGCTCCTGAATCTTCTGGAGTATCTGACGTTGTCGTGCATTCAACGATTTTTTCTCATTCATTCGATCTTTGGCTCTCCCATGGCATGGCTGAAAAACAGTCTAAACTAAGAAGTCATACGCGCATAATGGTATGGGTAATGGTGAAGAAAAGTCTCCTTATCGCCCTTGGGTTTCTGGCATCTTGGGCAATGGCCCAGCAGCCACTGGTGATCGCCACCAATCCTACCGATTCGACTCAGCGGCAAGTATATCTTGACCTGATCAGCAACTTTGAAGAACAGAGCCCGCAATGGGATGTGCGCATTCTGGCGTTTGAGCACGAGGCATACAAGGCCCGCTTCCTCAACAGCCTGGCAAGCGAGAAACCCGAGGCTGATGTCTATTTCTGGTTTGCGGGAGAACGCATGCGTTCGCTGGTGCGTCAGGGACAGATCCGCAGTCTGGCTAAGCTTTGGCAAGATTACGCGTTAACGGACAAAATGACCTCGGGTTCGGTGGCGGCCGTATCACTTGACCGTCAGCCTTACGCCTTGCCAGTGAACTATTACCATTGGGGTTTCTATTACAAGATATCTGTGTTTAAACGCTTAGGCCTGACGCCGCCCGAGAACTGGTCTGAACTACTTGATGTGATCCGGACCCTGCGGGAAAGTTCGGTCACTCCGATTGCCTTGGGCTCTGAAGCGCCCTGGACGCTGGCAGCATTTTTTGACTACCTGAATTTGCGACTGAATGGCCTGGAATTCCATCAGAAGCTACTGGCAGGCCGAGTGTCTTTTCTGGATCCGGGAGTCGCCCGTGTCTTTGATTACTGGGGGCAACTGACGTCGGCAGGTGCTTTTGACAGTAGTCATGCCCGACATAACTGGCAAGGCGTGCTGCCCTATTTCTATCGCAATATGGCCGGCATGATGCTGATGGGGAACTTTTTTATCACCCAGGTACCTGACCGTATCAAGAGCGATATCGGTTTTTTTCCTTTTCCCTACATCGTACCCGACATGCCGCGGTATGAGGAAGCGCCTACGGATGTCCTCCTGATACCTGCAAGAGCCAGCAACCCCGAAGGTGCCGAACAGTTCCTTGCATTCATGGCTGGCGCAGAGCAACAGAGCCTGATGAATAATCGTCTGGGTAAGTCCAGTCCGAATCTGTATGCCAACTCCCGGGACGAAAACTTCCTGCGGGAGGGAAGGGCACTGCTTTCGCAGGCCAGTGCGGTGACCCAGTTTTTTGATCGCGATGCAGATCCGCGCCTGGTACCGGTTGGAATGGCTCTTTTTCAGTCTTATATGGCTTCACCGAAACGTCTCTCAGAACACCTGGCTGAGGCTGAGTCCCGACGTCAGGCCATCTTCGTGACAGGCTACGAACCTTCCCCTGATTAAATCTCCGGCATCGGTAGAATCTCAGCGGTTTGCGTTACCACCCTTGATGTGGAAATTAACCCGAAGTTTTCCGCGGCGTACTTCAACATTTCGGACAACGGTTCGTGCCAGGCGGTGACGCCAGCTGCTTTCCCTGAATCTGAAAATAGGGTTCTCTGAGAAAAAACGGGTCAACAATGCGCGGATCATATAGCGCGCCGGTTTCAGGTAGTTCCCTGGCAATGGGTGGATTTCGAAGAAAGTGATATCCGGGTTGGCCAGATAAAAAGCCCCTTGCTCATGTACATAAACCACCTCACCTTCTGTTTCAATATGTCCGGTTGCTGTGATACCGCCTGGCAATGACAGGGAAAGGTCGACCCACAAGGCGACCCGATTACTATGATCGTGCAGCCGGACTTTGGGGTCCATGAGCGTCAGCGTAAGCAGATACTTACGCATCTGAATCGGAAAATGCTGGGCAAGCCTCTCAGAAAGTGCTGCATCTGAAAGAGCCAGCCGATAAACCAGGCCTCTGACAATCTGTCGGCCGATATCCAGGGTACGGGTTTGCAAATCTGCCAAACGATGCTGGCTCACAGAATCCTCTCGGGGACAATACGGATTGAGCTTGGGGTTGGTGGGAGCCCATCATAACATCCTTAATTCAACAATGAGAGGATCATGCATGGGCAGTTTCCAGGCAATAAGACGCGGAATGCTGGCCGCTTGTGTGGTGTTGGTTACGGCCTGCACATCAGCACTGAACCCCCTCTCAATCAGCGAAGAACAACTGGCAGGATACCTGCGCGAGCAGATTGTCCGTTTTGATCACGAACAGCTGAAATCCGGAAGCCCGCTGAGTGTACAGTTGCGCGATGCGGCGGTAGAAGTGGGCCCGGAAGGGCGTGAGGTGATCAGCCTGGCGTTTGAAGGTGAGGTGGCTGTGAACGCCGTTCTCACCAAGATTCCCGTTGATGTTTCCATGAAACTGGAAGGCCAGCCCTTCTTTGAGCCGGGAGAGCAGGCAATTTACATTCGCCGGCTGACACTTGTAGACAGCGAAATCAACTCACCTTTCTTCAAGGGTGATTTCAAACCGGTTACCGATATGCTGATGAAAGCTGTTGGTCGAATGCTCGAAGAAGCCCCCGTCTACCGTTTGAACCCGGATGACTTCTCCTCCACGCTGATCAAGATGGCGGATCTGGATCTGCAGGTCACGAAAGGGCGCTTGGTGCTCGCGCCCAGGAAGAGCTAATCAGAATTCTGATGTTGGTTTCAGATAGAGAAACCTGACTTTATCGCGGGCAACCCATGTCATTTTTTTCATCTCAGGGTAAGCTGCTTTTCTTTCAGATCCGGCCCTGTTTTTTCAATCCAGGTGACAGTCACTTTGCGCCAGGTTTTAGCCGGTAAGGTGTCGGAATCGGTTAGCCCTACTTTGATTGTCAGGTGAATACGGGTGGTACTCAGGCCGGCATTAACAAGAGATTGGTAAACGGTTTGCGCTCTTTTTGCGGACAGCTGACGGTTGAGTGGCGAAGGACCGCTGCGATCTGCATAACCCGTGATTTCCAGTGTTCCCTCATGATTGCTCAGTACCTGGACCAGGTTGTGAAGGCTGTACTCATCCTGCTCCGACATCGAGTACTGGCCTGGCTCGAAATAGGCGACAGTGAGGGCTGCGCCGGGCTCAACACCCGACAAGGTTTCAGAGACAGCAGATTCGTACAGGCTGATTTTGGTCCGGTAGCAGCAGCCTAATAGCTGGTGCTCAACGACTAGGTAGTCTCTGAAGCCGTCCATATGGGGAAGGCGTCCCCAAGCTCTGCTAGTAGAAGCTTCCGGTAGGGGTTGTGCGTCGTTGTTGGCGCTGGACTGTGAGCAGTCTGTTTGTTCAAGTGCACAAGTATCCAGTGTCTGCCACCTGCCTTCGGCAACGGAGCGCCTGTCGGCATTTTGAATAGACCAAAGCGACTGTTCTTCGGGCCAGTCGATTGACCACACTTGTCTGGAGCTGATGATCCTCCGGGTTGAAGATCCCAGGGTCAACTCATGTAGTCCAGGCCCTTTTTTCTGATATTCAAACAGGTTGAATTCTGTCGGGCTGCTGCTATACCAATGTTCCGGGCTGAAAGTCGCTGGCTCCTTACTTTGGACAGAGCAGCAGAGCATCATCAGCAGCATCGTAATAAGAGGGTGTTGCTTGCTATCAAATGAAAACTTCATACATAAAATCCGTATTAATTCTGAAGTGAGTTGGCAATAAATGGGGTTTGCATCCTGGCAGTGGCCGTCGTAGACAACACCAGTAGTTTTTCGTGTACAACCGGCGGCCCCTGAGTACCATTGCCGCGAATGCAATAATCCAGAAAAGGGCCTGGATCAGGATCTGTTTCGAACCACTGCAAGGCCTCAATCGCGTCGGCGAAAAAAGGCGTAATGAGTTTGTGGCAGTACCTGACCCTGATCTGCAGCAGATTGGCATCCTGAATACTGATCGCGCCTTCCCCTCCGGCAAGGGGAATGGCAGATGAGTTTCTGTGGCTCAGGTGGGTGTGGGGGATTACCAGATTCAGCTGATAGGGGGTTAATAGACCTTTGTCTTTCGCACAGGGCTTGATCTGCTCCGGTAACAGCGGAATCTTCTGCTTGTGTGCATTGAAGGTTTCGCGGTTTGGACTGAGTGTTTCGATAAACGTATAGGTTGGAAAAAAATGTTTCCGTATCCTGCTGGCATCCGTGTAGCTAGCCAGGTTTTTTTCATCTCTCATCAGAAGCGGTGCCATGCTCAACTGAAACTGATCATACATGGCTGATTTGCAGCCATGATTCAATGTACCGGCGCGGACTGTCAGGGTTGCGGCGTGGTTCAGAAGCAGCTTTGCGCGATAGATCAAGGCAAACTCCAGACAGCCGATCACCAAGACCAGCAAAAGGGGAATAGCGAGTATCATTTCTACGCTCGCTGCGCCTTTCAGGCGTCTTGTGAATGCACGGGGACATTGAATCACTGGCTTTCCCCGATGACCTGAATTCCGTTGTAATAGTGTTCGAACGCTGCCCGGTATTCTCTGTAGCCACCGAACTGACGGTGTCCTTCTGCACTTAACTGACTGGCTTGCTCCAGGCGCACCTGCATCAGGTTGTAGAGCGCACGCGGGTCGGTTGTATCCAGTTCACTGGCCAATGTGTAGTGGGTTGCAGCAGCTTCCCAGTGTTGCAGATGGTAAGCACTGTTTCCCAAGCGCAGTTGGATAAAGCTGGATTCCGGGAAGTCATCCGCCAGGCTTGAGTACTGCAGGTAGGCCTGATTGTACTGCTGGTTTTGATAGGCTTGATCGGCGAGTTCTATCTTGCTGGCATGGTTATCAGCAAACAGGCCAACGCTCTGGCAACCGGGAAGACCCAGGAGGCAAGCCAGCATTACAGGCAGGCTAAGCGGTTTCAGCATGGCTGCAGCCTCACGACATCCTGTGGTTTCAACTGCTTGAACAGAGCGTGATCCGCCCTAAGCTCTATACATTGCGAAGCGCGAAGATTTCCGGTGCATCTCTTTGGCATAACGGAGGCTTTGAATGAAACAACCCGCCAGGATTTGTCCAGAAAAATGACACCAATGGGAATGCGCATAGTAAAGGTATGGATTATACGGCAATCAGGTATCAGCAGTGCATCGCTATCCAGGATGAACCGGTGCCGCGAAAAGCCTTGCAAACGGCTTCTGAACTGGTCTGCAATCATAACGTTTTTCAGGCTCGTTGAGTTTCCGTTCAACAGCAGATTCAGGCTCATAGGGTATCCTTCAATTTGATTAGCATGGGAAAAGCCAGCACAAGAAAAGTGACGGGGAAAATGAAAACAACCAAGGGAAATATGAGCTTCACGGGCGCCTGCATGGCGTGCTTTTCCGCTCGCTGAAAACGCTCAACACGACGCTGAAGGGCCTGGGTTCTCAAAGTATTAACGAGCCCGCTACCACTGATCTCGGCTTGGGCGAGTGTGCTTACGAGCGTTCGGATTTCTGACAGGTCACAGCGATCGGAAAGGCTCAGAAGTGCTTCCTTCCGGCTCAGGCCGGTACGAATATCTCTCAGAACCCGTGACCACTCGTCCCGCATGGCCCCTGGGGGACCGTGTCTGACAGCCTGTTGAATGGCTCCGTTCAGGTTGATCCCGGCTTCAACGGCCATCAGCATGAAATCCAGATAAACTGGTAACTGGCGTACAATCTGAAGACCTCTGGCGCGGGCGTGGTCCCGGGTCTTGAGGGGCAAAGCGGCTCCACTCAATAGAAAGATAGCCGCGAATAGCCAAGTGGGCAGATTGATCTGTGCCCAGCTACCCAGAAGCAAGAACATGCCAGTGAAGGATACAGCCAGTGCCAGAGCTGTGCAGATAAACTCAGGTACGGTGAACTGGTAGCTCAGGCCTGAACGGTCCAGCAATCGCTGGGTTGCTGACCTGAGACTGTCTGGAATATGTTGCTCCAGGGGCCATTGGAGCAGTTTCACCAAGGGCCATAACGCGACTGTCCAGGCCGGAGGCTGATCCAGGTGTGACCTCTGCTCTTCCCGGATGAGTCGGGTCAACTGCAAGCACCCCAGTGCAGCCATCACGGCCGAGGTGGCCCAGAGCATGGGTATCAGATAATCAAACATCGATATTCACGATCTTTCGAATGGTAAGAAATCCTGCAAACAGCATCAGGAAGCCAACTGTCAGAACCACCGTGCCGGCCAGAGTGTTAAACAGAACCTGCATCATTTCGGGCTCAAGCACTGAAACTGCCCCCGCTACCAGCACAGGAAGAGCAGTCATTACCCAGCCTTGCATGCGTCCCTGAGCCGTCAGTGCGTCGATTCGTCCTCGCATCTCAATTTTTTGCTGCAAGGTGTTGGCGAGTTCATCGAGAAGCTTGGAGAGGTTCCCTCCGGTTTCACGGTTCAGACGTACGGCTGAAGCAAAGAGGATGATGTCTTCGTCAGGCAGACGGCTCATGAAGTGTTCAAGACAGCTATCGAGTGGATAGCCCATTCTCATTTCTTTGAGTACCAGGCCAAATTCCTCACTCAACGGGGGGAGACCTTCCTTGACCGCAGTCTCCAGCGCGGTCTGAAAGCTGGCTCCGGCGCGGATTGACGCAGCGATTGCTCTGAGCGCATCAACCAGTTGTAAAACTGCCGATGTCTGCCGCCTTTTCCGGTACACGGAACGGGCGATGGAGGGAATCAGGAATCCCAGCATCATTGCCGCCGGGACGCTGATCAAAGGAGAGGTGAACAGGCTGAAAAGCAAGCCTGCAACGATGCCACAGGACAAGTAGACTGCCAGGACATTCAACCGGGTCAAAAACAGGAAATGATCACCCCAGGCTTGTTTCTGAGCGTCAATGAATCTCAGCATATAGTGCAGCGCTTTCCTGAGCAGACTAAAACAAGCCGGTGCGAGTACCAGAGCGGCGAGGCTACACAGGATCGCGACTTCAGCGGGGATCATGTGGCACTCCTGAATAGGGAGCGATCCACAGTAATACCGCGATGGGTCAACTTTTCATAGAAGTCTGGCAACACACCGGTGGACTCGAAGTTGCCCTGTACCCTGCCTTTGCTGTCATAACCTTCAACACGAAACCGGAATATTTCACTGAGTTGTATGGTGCCATTGTCAATGCCACTTACCTCGCTGATTGAGGTCACCTTTCGTTGACCACACGGAAAACGGCTTTGCTGAACTATGAATTGAAGGGCTGAGGAAATCTGCTCACGGATGGCGATGAGGGGCAGATCCATACCAGCCATCATGACCATCACTTCCAGTCGCACAAGCGCATCACGTGGTGAGTTGGCATGTGCTGTCGTCAGTGAACCGTCATGCCCGGTATTCATGGCCTGCAACATATCCAGCGCCTCACCGCCGCGACATTCACCGACGATGATGCGATCTGGCCGCATACGCAGACAGTTTCTGACCAGGTCCCGGATGGTGATCAACCCTTGCCCTTCCTGGTTGCCCGGCCTTGCCTCGAGAGAGACCAGGTTGGGTTGGGCCAGTTGCAGTTCAGCGGCATCCTCTATGGTAACGATTCTTTCGTGGGCTGGAATGAAGGTGGATAGCACATTCAGCAAAGTGGTTTTTCCAGACCCGGTTCCCCCGGAAATCAGCACATTCTGCTTGTGTCTGACTACGCTCTGGAGGAACTGAACCATGGCTTCATTCAGAGAGTTCCTGTGGACAAGCTGCTCAGCGCTGAGTTTGCCTTTCGCGAATTTACGAATAGTCAGGCTAGGCCCCTTTAAAGCCAGCGGAGGAATGACAGCATTCACACGTGACCCGTCCGGCAAACGGGCATCTACCATGGGCGATGATTCGTCGATACGTCGCCCGATTGGTGCAACGATGCGGTCTATGGCAGCGAGTACCGCCTGATTACTGGTGAAGGTGACATCGCTTTTCTGCAGCTGGCCATCCTCTTCGAAAAACACTTCATCAAAGCGGTTGACCATGACCTCTGAAACGCTGTCCTGTCGCAAGAGGCTCTCGAGCGGACCAAGACCGATCGCCTCGTCGATAACCTGTTCAATGAGTGACTCTCTGGGCAGGTGCTTGGGCAAGCCTTCGGACTGGGCAAGTATGTCCGTGATCCACTCATGCATCTTTTGTCGCAGCTGCTTCTGGTCGTACTGATCCAGATCCAGGCGTTTCAGATCGATGGTCTTGACGACTTCACGGTGTAGCCGGCGTCGCCAGTCCAGCAGCTCCTCAGCATATTCCGTCCGGCTGCCAATGCCCTCGGAGGAAAAGGCAGAGTTGACTGGCTGTGGACTGTTGACCGGACTGAGGTCTGTCTCCGGTTTCGGATCGGGCCTGTTTTCTTCCGTGAAGGAAGCCTGCTTTTCCCCTTCACATCCCGAACTCCCGGGTACCAGGTGGAGACGATAACTGGCGACTGACAACTGATCACTGATCGTCACTTTGGTTGACTGGCTGATGGCTTTTCCATTAAGAGCACAGTTCCCCGCCATCGGGGTGATGACGGTGCAGCCATCCACAAGATCAATCAGCAAGTGCTCCTTCTGGATTCCCCAGTGGCGGACTCTGGCTTCGCACTGTGAGCTCCGCCCCAGCCTGAGCGGAAATTGCGTGAAAGCTTCTCTGAAGAGACAGTGTCCATGACGGTTATGAAGACTCAGAATCAGCATGCTCACTCCTTGATACTGCCAGCGATTGAGGTCTTGGCCATGGGGGTCATGATTTCCTGAAGCTGTTCCCCCAGTTTCGGCAAGGCACTGTTGTCCGTATCGGATTCAGTGGCCGTCAGATGTGGTGTCAGGAAAACAGCCAGCTCGCGATGGTTCACGTCATCCAGTTCGCTGCGAAACAAGCGACCTATCCAGGGGATTTCCCCCAGACCCGGGAGTGCAGAAGAGCCCTTGTCCTGTTCAATAGACATCAGACCCGACAGCACGATGGTTTCTCCGAGCCGGCTGGTAACGACAGAAGAAACCGATTTTGAAACCAGGCCAGGAACGCCATTGATGGCGATGGCCTGATCGATGGAGCTCACCTCAGCATTGATTTCGACGGTTACGCCGGCCCGGGCTTTACTGACTCTGGGTAGAATGGTCAGGAGTACACCATAATCCCGGAATTCCACGCCAACATTTCCGGTTCGCGCATCAATCACGGGATAGGGAATTTCTCCGCCGGAGTGGAATGTCGAGGGCGTGCCATCGCGGGTACTGAGCATGGGGCGAGCCAGCATTCTGGCCTCACCGGCTTCCTTGAGCAGATCCAGTTGAGAATCCAGCTGGGTAATCAGGCCGACTGAACCGGCAGCACCTTTAAAACCTGCCGGAAGCCCGTTGGCAATGTTCTGAGCGCCGGGCGTCGGGGTGAAACTCTGAAAGAGTTCAGTATTACCACCCGTCAGTGCGATTCCAGCAGCCGGTCCACCCAGGGTGGATGCCCACCGAACACCCAGTTTCTCCAGGTGCCTGCGTCGAACCTCAAGAATCTGGACGTCCACCATCACCATGGACTTGTTGCTCGCCCGGTCCTCCTGCGCACTGTTAACACAGTTCGAACAGACTTTCAGAACCTGCTCCAGTACCTCACGGTCTTCAGGCGCGTAGGATCCTGAGATGGAAATCCAGCCATCCTGATTCAACACCCGGAGGTTTGGCATGTCTGCCAATGCATTTTCGATCATACGGGACTGGTCAACGTGGACATTGATCCGGACTTGCTCCTGTAGTGATTTGCCCAGGCGCTCGCGAATATCTGCCAGCTGAGCGTCACTACCCACTTCCCCGCGGACCAGCACATTGCCGTTTTCAATCGAAACCCTGAGGCCGGGGTAAAGCTGTAAACGTTGGCGGACATCTTTCAGGACACTGTTGGGATCCTGATCTCGTACAACGACTTGAAACAGTGACTTCCGGTTGCCTGTATGCCACACAACCAGATCTGTAGAGCCTGAGCGCTGGGGTATGATCAGCAACTCTTCCGGTGACAGGATGTGGGTGGAAATAAAAGAGTCATGGCCGACTGCAACACGCTCGATATCCCTGACCCGAAGGGTTTCCACTTTACCTACATGCAGAGTCAGTGTTTCCTGGTGTTTGAATGGGAAGCGTTCGGCAGCAACGGTGATGGTGCATACCAGACTAAGCAACAAAGACAGGAATCGCTTCATTGTGGTTTCCTCAGAAAAGCAGGGGTGAGCTGGCCATCTTTCTGGCGGGTTCCCGTGAAGACTGGAATTACATTGGAACCGGCCTCGCCACTGTCCAGCAGCGTCTGAAAGGGCAGAGGCGACTGATCACCTCTGCCTCTGAGAAGGTAAACCAGAGAGCGGCTTTCCCTCGCCATCAGTGCCCTGGCCGCCAGCGCTGCATCCAACACGATAGTCAGGCTGCGGTAGCCCAGTTGTGCGACCTCCGCTTCCTGCACAACGGCCAGATTCTGCTGGCTGGCCCGGCGTAGACTGCCTGTTGCTATTACCGGAACATTTTCAGCCAGGATGACCAGGCTGTTTTCCTGGCCATTTTTCTCACGGAGCAGCAAATCAATATGATCGCCGACGGATATCATGCCCTCAATGGAGCTAAGGGAGTCGACGTCAAGTGTGATTGCCCGTTGTCCGGGACCGACGAGCTCCGAAAAGAAATCACTGACCGCCGGTTGTAAGTAGCTGAAGAGCAGTGGCTTGCCGCGCACGATGCCGGTTTTGAGTCGAAACCCGTCAATCTGTGAAAAATCTTCTGTGCTGATAATGTCTTCTGGCAAAAACTGTGGATCTACCAGTGCAGCGGCCAATTTATCTACATTGAGCACGTCACCGGGTTCGAGATTCTGAGAGGCGACAATGATGTTGACCCGCTGACCGCTGTCTGCAAACAAGGCTGCTTTCAGCTCTGCATGTTCCTCAGCGAGCCAACCCCGCGAAAGCCACCATGCGCTTATGGCCAGAAGCCCGGCAAATATCAGTTGCAGCCAGACCATCTGCCTGGATTCAAGAAAGGACATGATTCACTCCGAGTCTGGATTGGCCAGTCCGAAGACCCAGGCCTGGTGATTGCTTCTAAGGTTTTCGACCAACCAGCTGGCGAGACTCTGGTCATCCTGTCCCGGTACCGGTAACAACATCATCAGAGAGAGAACAGTGCCAAGACACAGGGACTCAGCAGTTATACTGCCTGTTTGATAGGTTTTCATTTTTGAACATCCTTGTTCGTTAAAATTCATAGCGTTTCCGTGACGCGAATGATGTGGCTGCTTCCGTTGCGATTCATCAAGACGATGAAACGCTTATGCCCCTTTTTTTCCAGGTAAAACAGCTTTGAATCAGGCATCTCAGCCAACCCTGAAGTGAGAGCCCTGACTGACCAGTCCTGCGTCCTGGCCAAAGCCAGCATCTCCGCCTCAATGCGTTCGAGCGTGCTCTGGGACACAATGACCTCCACCTCGGAGTGCTTTATCTGATCATCGTAGGTCTGGTGAAGAATACGTTCTGAAGACGTACCGAATTCCCGCTTGAAGTCACTGGTCGCTCTGCTTTCTTCCTGACCCGATTCAGATAGTTCGGTCTGAACCAGCCAGGCAAGCGTGTGTCCGTCAAGCTCCTGGACCTGAACTCCACAGAAGAAGCCATCGGTTATCTGCCCCCCGACTTGCCAGTCACCGTAAGGCTGAAGGGTCGCCGCAGGCAGGGCGGGCTCAAGTGCCTGCCAGTGATCACGGAAGTGTGTAAACAGGGAGCTGGCGTCCAGGGAGCTGGAAAGCAGCAGAGTACGCTGGCGTATCCCGAAGTAATGGGTCGGGTCGGGCGCACCAAGCACCTGACTGTCCCGGGGGTAACCCCAGTCAGGCCAGTCCGGGCTGTCAAAGGCTGAAGCCTTGCCTGGCAGAACAAGAATTATCAGTAAAGAAATGAACATCAGGCAGCGCATATTCAGTTTTTTCCCAGCTTCATTTTCCGTTGTTCAGGGACTTGCTGCGTATCGACATGCCCCAACCGGAGCTCTGACAGATGATCCAGCCAGGGGATGATTGAAGACGCATCGCTGACTCCGTCAGTCTGCGCGGTGAGGTCCGAAGCCAGGGCGGTGGGTACAAGCTGGCTGACCAGTGCGCCTGCATCGGAATAGCTCCCAGAGGCCCAGCCATCCTGAAGCATCAACAGTTTTGCCTTGGCAGAGAACTCCGGAGATGCGGCCTCAAAATAGGGGTGCCATGACATGACGGGGTAGCGCACTTCTACCAATGCTTGTTGGTAACCGAGATGACCGGGTTCATAGTCGATTTTTTTCAGTAAGGACAGAACTTGGTTGCGGATTTCTGCGGCCAGGTTGCCGGGTGTTTCAGTCCGGGTAGCCGCACTGAAATGTGACCCCTTCAGGTCGGTCAGCAAGGGAGCATATTCACCGGTATCGGAATTGGCTGCCCAAAGAATAGGGTCGCCGATGTCCTCGCTGTCCCCACTGCTGTTATTCTGATTGCCGGGGTCAGTGCTCAACCGTTCATAAGGGGAGAGCCACAGGCGCGACCGCACTTCAGCAGCCATTTCATCGTCTGATTTAAGGGCGGTTTCCGTAGCAAAAGGCCGGGACTGCTTTGACCAGACGGTTCTTTCCCAGGCCATATATCGGGCACTCTCCTGCGTTCTGTGCTGTATTTCAAACATCTTGCTCAACAAGGGAAGCGCCAGGAAAAGTGGCAGTAGAAGAAACAGTGTAACGATCAGGAACTCAGTCAGGGCCTGCCCGGAATGTCTTGATTTCACAAGGCATCCTCCGAAGCGAGCGCCCAGAAGCGTTTGGCTAGTCCGGTAGACTGAGTCAGCCGTGGTACCCAGAACGGATTGTACAAATTGCCGAGTTCAACGCTGGAGGCTTTTGAGCCCTCCCAGGGAGCCTCAAATACAGCGTGGGCAGCTGATTTGGCGTACAGCATGGTCTGGGGTGAATCGTTACCCGTTTCAGGAGAGAACCCGGGCGAAACCCGCGAAGCACGTTCGCCCGTCCTGGAAACCGGCAGCTCCAAGAGAATGTTGATGGGGGTGCTGGCGTTGGTCGTGATTGGCGAATCTGGATCGCTGAAGTCATTGTCCGGCGTCAGATCCATGAACGAGCGCAGGCCCTGGATTTCACCACCGACAGCTCCTGTGCCCAAGCGGCCGAACCCTTCATTTCGACCGGTTTCACTGACTTTGAAGTGGCCAATGTGGGTGAGAGGATCGTTTTGTGGACCCTCAAAATATGGGGCTTGCCCACTATTGTCGCGCCGTACTACCTGTTTCCAGGCGTATTTATTGCGGCTGCTTGCCTTGTTCCAATGGGTCTTTCTTCGTGTTTGTCTCCAGTTCAGAGCGGGCTGATGGTAAGTGGCCTGTCTGCCCCAGCCAAGAGGCACCCCTTCACGCCAACCCCGGAAGGGTAGTTTGCCCCAGAAACTCATGGTGTCGACCGCGGTCCAGCCATAGTAAGGTAGCGTTTTTCCAGGCACGGCTCCGAGGTAACTGCCACCATACTGTCGGAACTTGAACTTCATTACCCCGGTACTGAAACTGAGGAAGTCACCCCGTCGGGATGCCGTGAAACCATCACGACTGCGCATGGTGATGTCGCGGAACTCATCAAGACGCTCACGATCCTTACCTGCTTCTTGCTCGGCTGTGTGCACGGAGTACCGGGAAATCATCTTTGACCAATCTTTGTAGTTCGCCAGGCTGACGCCGGTACCCACCCAGTTAAGCTGAATGTCTGGATCATTTTCAGTGACCACAGCTGGTATATCACTGAGCAGGCTGCTCACTGTCTGTAGATGCCAGGCCGCTGAAGCCGCGCTGAGTGCTGCGTTCGCCAGATCAGCTGCGAAAGAAATGCCTGAGCCAATATGCTGGACGGCGAAATTAGCCGCTCCGGATACCCGTTCCAGAATCTGGATCGCCGAGCTGATGGCAGCGCCTATCGGGTGTACTTTGAGCAGATGGCTCAGCGTGGAGACGTTGTAAAGAATCTGCTGGTTATTCTGCAGGTAGGAGCTCAAGGCAACCATTTGACCAATGGCGACCTGATTGGCGACCATTGCCCGATTCATGTGTGCATGAAAATTCAGCTCTCTGGCCTGCATAACGGCCGCTGAATAAGCGGTAGCATCAGCCACCTGCTGAAGTCGGGTCTTGTTCTGCACCAGGCGACCGGCGTCATGCAGCATGACAGTCACCATAACCAGGGCGATCAGAAAAAAAGACGCGAAAACAGTCAGGTAGCCCTTCTGTCGAATGGCTCCTTGCATGCGAACGCTCCTCCCTGAGCGGACACAATGACTGAAAGTCGGTTTTTGTCCGGCGTTAAGCCTTACTGCGTAATCGCAATACTCGCGGCTTCATTGTAGGTAGCCAGAGTGGCCCGGTTGCTCTGCTCGGAAACCTGCAGGGCAGCCTGACCGGACTCAGACGCACGGACCACGGCCGCAGAGCCGTCCTGGCCCCCGAGTTCCGATGCCATGCTGGCAACCTGGTTTCTGACCGCTGAGCCAAACAGGCCATAGACGCCGATGGCGGCGACAGCAATCAGTGCAACGATGATGAGATATTCAGTCATGCCTTGGCCGGCATGGCGGAGTGACAGTGAAAAACGCATATCCGAAATCCTTTCTTGAATGGCGCATTGTCTTGAGGTTGTGTCGCACTACATCCTTATAGTGCGAGTGGAAACTATAATTCAAAAGCTGGGGGAACCCCAACAGAATTATTCTTACCGATGAACAGAATGTGATCAGTTTAACGTGAAGTACGCAATTGTACCCACAAGTCCGAGCACGATAACGGCGATCATGACCCAGTAACTGGCTGGTTTGCCCGGGTTAGGTGCCTCAGCTGAGGCTACTGTATGGCTGAGATGAGGAGAGGTACTGCGACCGCCGCCGCTGACACTGGGTTCGGTTTTTGGCCGAATGGCTTTGACCTTGGGTTTATTGCTTCTGGGGGCTGTGGGCTGGGCTGGCTTTGGAGCGCCAGCCGTGGAGCCTGTAGCCTGAGGTGCCTGGCGGACGATGGTTTTGTTGGCATCTTCCTTGGGCCCCACCACGGTAAAGTTCACCACATCGAAGCGAACTTTATCACCGGGTTTTGCCCGTCCCTGTGTAATCCGCTCACCGTTCAGGAACGTTCCGTTGGTGGAATCGAGATCTTTGATCAACAAAAACCCCCCGGTTGGGGTCAGACGCGCATGCTGGCGTGAGAGGTGATTGACCGGTACACAGATATCACATTCGGGGTCGCGGCCGATAATCACATTGTTCCCAATGGGAAACAGACTTTTCTGAGCCCAGCTGGCATCCGTGGCCAGACCCCAGCCATCGGCTTCGTGCTCCTGAGTAGGTTCCATCTTTTTGAGATCTTGAGAGGGGTGGATAATACGCAAACTGACGGGACCGATCTGAAACAGATCGCCGGCCTTGAGACGAACCGCTTTCTGTACCCGTTTTCCATTGACAACAACACTGTATTCCGGGTTCACATTTTTGAGGTAAAGCTCCTCATCCTTCTGGATCAGTTCGGCATGAAAGGCTTCGATTTCCGGCGCATCCAGAATCAGTTTATTCTGGCTGTCTTTACCGATTCTGAAACGCGCATCCACGAGCCAGATACTTTCCCGGCTGCCATCGGCAAACTGTAGTTTGAGCATTACCCTGGGTTCCCTTCGTCAACGTGAGGCGGTGTGACGACCGACTGTAAGAATCATCTATAGCAGTATAGCCAAAGAAAACCGGCACATAGCAAAAGCCAATCTATACTTTACTCAGGGAAAGCGTTCAATTTTCAAGCATTTGGAAAACACAGGGCATGCAGGCCGGTTTCAGAACCCACATCGGACAGCGAGACAGCAATCAGGACAACGGTCTGATGGATCTCAAGCGGGGTCTTTTTGCCGTCGCGGATGGCGTTGGCGGTGGTCAGCTGGGTGAAGAGGCCAGTGCCTCGGTCTGTCTGGTACTGGAACGGTCCACGCAACAGGGCCAGCCGCTGATTCAGGGCATCCTCAATGCGCATGAAGCCCTGCGGGAAACCACACGTAATGAGGGTGGCAGACAGTATTCTGCGACCACTATTGCCGCGCTGCAGCTTAAGGGTGAGGAAGCGAATATCTGCTGGGTGGGCGATAGCCGGGTATACCTCGTGAGGGATGGGCGCTTGCTGCAAATGACGGAAGACCACGCGCTGGAAGGGGAGCAGCATGTTCTGACCCAGGCGGTAGGTGCCCCTCTCGGAAAACCCATGGAAGCAGGTACTCACTGCTATAAACGCCAGGAGGGAGATATCTGGCTGTTGTGCAGTGATGGTTTTTATAACCTTCTGCCAGATCAGGACTTGCTGGACATTCTTTCGCTGGAGAACGCTGCGGATGATCTTGCAGCCAGACTTATGCAAACCGCCCTGGAAAACGGTCCGGACGATAACCTGACCTTGCTGGTGGTTCGCGATTCTGTAAACAGCCCCGAAAACGCTGAGGTTTTGGAATTGTTCGGAGACCATCAGGGAGCAGAAGCAGATGAACCGAAGCCGATGGCGCGTTGGGCTGTCGTGGCGATGGTATTTGCCCTGATATTCACTGCCCTTATCCTGAGTCAGTGGTCGGGGGGGAAATAGGCTATGGCCTGGCAGGGATACAAGGTCATCAGCAAGTTGGGTGAGGGCGGTATGGCAACCGTCTATAAGGCCATTCAGGAAAGCCTGCAGCGACCGGTCGCGATCAAGATTCTGGCTGCCAACCTGAAAGATCACCCCGAGATGCAGGAGATGTTTGAGTCAGAATCTCTCATCATCGCCCGTCTAAACCATCCGCACATTATCCACGTGATTGATCGCGGGGTAACCAGTAAGGGGCGACCCTATTTCGTTATGGAGTTTGTCGAAGGTTTATCGCTTGAAGAAGCCATAAACCGGGACAAGCTTGATTATCCGAAAAAGCTCGATGTGCTGGTTCAGATCTGCAAGGCACTGGCTTACGCGCACAAGAACAAAGTGATTCACCGGGATATCAAACCTGGCAACATCATGATTGATCAGGATCAGCAGGCACGGGTGCTGGACTTCGGTATCGCTCATCTGTTCGATAAGTCTGAAAGTAATAGCAGTGAAAGCCCCAGTATTCTGGGCACCAATGCCTATATGGCACCCGAACTGCACCGGTCAGCGGAGAATGCGTCGGTCCAGAGTGACCTGTTTGCTCTGGGCATTCTGATGTATGAGCTGTTTACGGGGGTGCAGCCTCAGGGTGATATTCCACCACCGACGCAGTTTGAACCGGAACTGCCGCTGGAGTTGAACAATATTATCGTACACTGCCTGGCTGAAGAGCCTGAGGACCGGCCTTCATCGGCGGACGATGTGAAAAATGTGTTGCTGCATCTGTTGCGGGGTGGCCATCTCCGTAAGGATCAGAAAGCGCAGGCAGAACAGCAACAGCCAGGCGTCGATGGCAAGTTTGAACTGCTGGACGTACTTAAAGAAGACCGCAACAATTCGGTCTATCTGTATGAGGATGCCAGCCGACAGAAGCTGATCATTGTGAAAAAGCTGCCACCCAATGCGGATGGCATGAAAGAACAGAAACTGTTGACCCGTCTGCGTCATGATCACATCGTTCAGGTTATGGGCGTTTCCTGTGACAGTCAGCATTGTACGCTGGTCACCGAGTATCTGAGTGGGGGTAGTCTGGCTGAACAGTTGCTGGCGCCTGTGGATTCGCTCAAGGCAATGAGCTGGGGACGGCAGATGGCTGAGGCCCTGGTTTTTGCGCATAAAAACCGCATTACGCATGGCAATCTCAGACCCGGAAATGTGCTGTTTGACGAATATGGCTCTATTAAACTGAGTGACTTCGGCTTGCAGGCGCACTATCACAACAGCGAGGAAGTGAACTGGTACGAGCACCCGAGCCTTGAGGGTGCCCAGGGTGACCTGTTTGCGCTAGGGGCGATCCTGTTTCATGCGGTTACCGGTAAACCACCGCAGTTCCGTTCGGGACAGTTGATGCGAAGCCGGGCCTTTTCGGAGCTACCCGAGCGAGTGCAGGAGGTGTTGGGGCGCTTGCTGGCGGCTCCTCATCAAAATCGCTACCCGACGACGGAAGTGGTCGTTGCAGAGTTACGTGGTGTCCTTCAGGTACTGGCGGACCAGGCGGAGCAGAACCGCAAGCTGGAAGTGAAGAAGTCAGTGGCTGAAGTGGCAAAGGCGGAGCAGCAAAGCCGGAAGGAACCGTTTCCCTGGGGGCGCTGGATATTCCGGCTGATTTTGCTGGCCATCGTCGTCGAAGAAGTCATTCTGGGTTACGGCTGGAAAACAGCCTGGCCCTATCTTCAGCCCTGGCTGGAAGAAGCCAGACAGTGGGTTGAGGGCCTGAAGCAAAGCGACTCTTACATCGAATGGTCTGACAAGAGTCGCAAGCTGCTGGGCCAGTAGGCGTGAAGCCTAGCCTTTCAGGTGATCAAGCCAGAAGTCGAACTCGTTCTTCAGGGACTCGTCAGACTTGCTGCCGATAAACTCGGCCAGCTTTTTGCCCACCAGGGGAATCCGGCTGTCAGCCCGCAGTTCCACCGTGTGCAGGGTGCTGCTGCCCTCGTCGGTCAGAGTCACGATGCCGTCGACCTTGACGGGGATGCCCTCAAGTTCAACCTGAAAGGTACCCTTGATCTCTTTTCCCCCAATGGTCCAGTTATCTTGCTGGCGGATGGTATTCCAGTCAGCAACAAACTTCTTCAGCATGGAAGGAGCTTCTGCGGGGACTTCGCGGACCACGTCGACCTGAAGGCCATTCGCGTCACGGGTCATTTTGCGGATATCTATGTTTCGAGATCCGAGAAAACGCAGC
Source organism: Gammaproteobacteria bacterium (assembly GCA_030427465.1). Classification (GTDB taxonomy): domain Bacteria; phylum Pseudomonadota; class Gammaproteobacteria; order Pseudomonadales; family Oleiphilaceae; genus JADJWY01. The sequence continues at coordinate 32,518 of JAUIAZ010000002.1, forward strand.
TTGTCTTCCAGCAGGGCCGGATCGCTGAACGCATCAAAGACCTTGCTCATGGGTTGGTTATATCGCTGCTCGCGGATGATTTTCATGCAGTCTCCAGAATTCCTTTCGTCTAGCGGCATTCAAGCCAGCGAGAATATCACGCTCTGACGCTTGGGATCTGTTTCCTGAATCACAACCTGAACGGTCTGATCCAGCCTGAAGGCCCGCTCTTCACCCACATGCTGGAAATAGGTCGCGTCAAAGCGATATTTTTCGGGGAGTTCAGCCAGATTGACGAAACCTTCAATGCCATCATCCAGGGTTTTAGCCACGAAGCCCGAGCCGTTGGTCTGTACAATCTTGGCTGCGCTGGTCTGGCCCACGCGCGATTCAGCAAATCGTGATATCAGCCAACGCTCGGCTTCCTGCACTGCCTGTCGGCCTGCCAGTACCTTGTCCTGCAAATTGGAGACCTGACTGTCACTCAGGTCCGGTGCTTTGCGACCATTCAGAATGGCCTTGATGCAGTGATGAACATGCAGATCCACATAGCGGCGGATGGGTGAGGTAAATGTCGTATACAGAGGCAGACCCATGCCGAAGTGGGGTTCTGGTTGCAGGCTGATCTGGCCGCGGATCAGCAGGCGGCTGGCTATGGCCAGCAGGGGCAGTTCATGCGTGAGTTGGTTGAGGTGCTGGAAAGTCTGACGGAAGCCATCCAGAGATTCGAGCGACTGCGTGCTCAGATCCGGGACCTGCTCAGTGATCACCTGCCGGATCTGTTGCAAACGCTCAGGCCGGAATCCGGCATGACCGACAAACAGACCTGCCTGGTGCTCAGCCAGGAAGCGGGCAGCACAGTGATTGGCCGCGATCATGGTCAGCTCAACCAGCTCATGCGCAGCCGTATTTTCCAGCCGGTTCGCGGCTTTGACCTGTTTTCTGTCGTCCAGTTCCAGACGGTACTCATCACGCTGGCTGCCGCCAGAAAGGTTTTGTGAGCGCCACTTCTGTAAGGCCGGGAGGCACTGTCGAAATGCTTCAAAACTCTGGTCGCCGGAATCCTGCAGACGCTTGCTGGCGCTGTCATAGTCCAGACGCTCAGCCACCCTGATCACCGCTTCCTGCAGTTGATAGTCAAGAATTTCGCCTTCAGCCGAAAGGGTCAGATCGCAGACCAGTGCAAGACGGTCGCGCGAGGGCAACAGAGAGGCCCACTCATTGGCAATGACGGATGGCAGCATATTGATAATGCGATCAGGGAAATAGAGGGTCTGGGCCCGCTTCAGAGCCAGTTGGTCAAGGGGGCTGCCGGCCTCTACAAAGGCGCCGGGATCGGCGATGGCCACGCGTAGCCGCCAACCCTGTTCACTGGGCTCACAGAACAGGGCATCATCAATGTCGCGGGTGCTTGGTGCGTCAATGGTAATAAAAGGCACTTCCCGCAGATCCGTGCGCTTGCCCGACTCGTCCTGCAGGATCTTTTCCAGAACCGCTACTTCCATGGTCAGCTTGTCACGCAGAACCAGATTGTGCTTGCTCAGGGAGTAGTCGGTAGCCAGACCTGGCTTGTCGGCGGTGCCGATCACCTTCACGATTTCCACCTGGGGCTTACCATCTTTGAAGGGGTGTTTCTGAAGCTTGGCCAGTACATAGACTTCTGCGTCTTTCACACCTTTTCTTTGCTTGGGGGGCACAAATAGCCAGCGCTGCAGGCCAGGCATATCACTCTCGACGAACAGTGCCGGGCCTTTGTTCACCGTCTTTCCGGTGAGGAACTGGACGTTGCTTTTCAGCAGTTCAGCGACCTTCCCGTTGATCCGGCCTTTATCGTCTTCCTGGATTTCAACCAGAACCCGGTCTCCCGGCAATACCTTACCCATCTGCTCCGGATTCAGGAAAGCGTCACGGCCATCATCCAGTGTGGCGAAACCGAAGCGCCCCTGGGAGCCTCTGACGGTCGCTTCAAACTGGTTGCGTGATTCACGTAGGTCTTGTCGGATTTGTTTCAGCTGACTGAGGGCATCTGAGTTGAGCATGGGAAATAAAGGGTCCGCAGATGAATGTGGGGTTATAGCCGGGTCGGCTAAAAAAAGAACGGAGATTTTACTCATTCTTCGCTGGCACGGCCAGTCAAGAAGCCCAGAAGGCAGTTTTTGTGGAGTGACTGGCATTTTTGTCGGACAGGATAGGGTAAAGTCGCTACCTCAACATTTTGTTACGCCCCGACATATACGGTAACGACAGATTATGCAATTAGGGAGGCTCCACACGATGGGCAAAGGCATGACAAGGCTGTTGGCTGGTGCTCTGGTCAGTATGCTGGCTATTCACGCGCAGGCAGCAGAAAAACGTAAATTTTGTGTGTTCGATCCACTGGGAGCAACTGGCCCGGTTTTCAACCTGAGCAAGGAAACCAAGGTTAAGGCTCTGGGTTGGGGCTACGACCTGGAAATGACCGCTTACACGGATGAGAAGATCGCTTCTGATGACTTCAAGGCGGGTCAGTGTGACGCAGTACTGCTGACTGACGTTCGTGCACGTGAGTACAACAAGTTCACTGCGACGCTGGTGGCTGTCGGTGCCATGCCGGATTACGGTCAGCTGAAAACGGTTCTTTCCACACTGTCTACACCGAAAGCTTCCAAGCTGATGATCGACGGAAACTACGAGGTTGTGGGTATTGCACCAGCGGGTGCCATCTACCTGTTCCTGCGTGATCGTAATATCGACAAGGTCGAGAAGATCCAGGGCAAGAAAATTGCCACTCTGGATTATGATCCGGCTGCGGTCGTTATGGTTCGCCGTGTAGGTGCCTCTGTTGTCAGCGCAACGACTTCAAGCTTCGCTGGCAAATTTAACAACGGCAGTGTTGATGTGGCCTATGCCCCGGCTGTTGCTTACACGCCTCTGGAACTCTACAAAGGGGTTGAGCCTGATGGTGGTATCTTTCAGTATAACTTTGCCCAGATGACCTTCCAGGCCATCATGCACCGTGATCGCTTCGATCCGGAGTTCGGCCAGAAGATGCGTGAGTACTACCACGGTCGCCATGGTGAGTTCATGGACATCATCGAACAGGCAGAAAAGGATATTCCGGACACGGTCTGGATGCGTCCGAGTGCTGAAGATGCCCAGGGTTTCGACGCCATGCTTAAAGATGTTCGTATAGCGCTGCGTGATGACGGCCTCTATGACCCGAAGGCTCTCAAGCTGATGCTGAAAGTTCGCTGTAGCGAAGACCCGACCAAGGCAGAGTGTGTTGACGGTCGCGAATAAGCCCAGAAACGACAAGCTGTGAGAAAAGCGCCCTCGGGGGCGCTTTTTTTATGCCCGTCGAACAGAGACTTATGCTGCTGCCTGACTTGTATCCTGCACAGATCGGCGTATGGTTACAGATAAGTCATAAATAGCCAGGAGGGTGTTCTGATGAATCTGACCATCAAAGTGCTGATAGGGATGTCGCTCGGTATTATCGTCGGGCTGATTATTAACATTGGTGGCTTCAACAGCGAAGGAAGCTTTGTTCAGGTTTATCTGACCGATGGTGTCTTTTATGCCGTGGGCAAGATGTTCGTCAACGCCCTCAAAATGCTGGTGGTTCCACTGGTATTTTTCTCCTTGCTATGTGGTGTTTGTGGTATCGGAGACATCAACTCTCTGGGGCGGGTTGGTGGCAAATCCTTCGTTCTTTACCTGATGACTACGGCTCTGGCAATTACGGTGGCGCTGACACTGGCCAGCGCGGTTGGCATTGGACAGGGTATGGAACAGACTGCCGATGCTGACTTTACCCCGCCGCCAACGACCCCTATTGCCGATGTCTTCGTCAATATCATCCCAACCAACCCTGTGCAGTCCATGGCCAATGGGGAAATGCTGCCGCTGATCTTCTTTACCATTCTATTGGGCGTCTGTGTTCTCAAGCTGGGGGAATCAGCGACTGGAAAGGTGCTGCGTGCCTCTGAAATCGGTAACGATGTCATGATGAAGATGGTAAATATCGTCATGGCGGTTGCCCCGTATGCAGTATTTGCGCTTCTGGCCAGATCCATGGCCCAACTCGGACTCGACCTGCTGGTCGAGCTGGTCAGTTATGTGGTCGTTCTTGTGGGGGCTTTGCTGTTCCACCTTTTTGTGGTTCTGATGATCGTCCTGAAGTTGTTCAGTGGTCTGAATCCCCTCACCTTCCTGCGGAAAATGCGGAATGTGCAGGTGTTCGCATTCAGTACCGCCAGCTCAAATGCCACGATTCCGGTAACACTGCGTACCGTGACTCAGAGGCTGGGCGTAAACAATTCGGTTGGCTCTTTTACCGTGCCCTTTGGTGCGACCATCAACATGGACGGCACCGCCATCATGCAAGGGGTGGTTACTGTATTTGTGGCCAATGTCTATGGCGTGGATCTGGGGCTGGCCGGGTATGTGACGGTGATTCTCATGGCTGTGCTCGCCTCAATTGGCACAGCAGGCGTGCCGGGTGTGGGTCTGGTCATGCTTTCAATGGTGTTCAATCAGGTCGGGTTGCCGGTTGAGGGTATTGCTCTCATCATCGGGGTGGACCGGTTGATGGACATGATCAGGACGGCCGTTAATGTAACCGGTGATGCAGCGGTCAGCTGTATCGTTGCCAAATCCGAAGATGAGCTGGATCCTGCCATTTATAACGACCCCCAGGCTGGTATCAGGGATCCTCACCCGGATGCGCCGCTACCTCACAATCCGCATCACGGTGTGTCTCATCAGAGCGAGGCGCAGTGATCCGGTTGAGGTGCAGTCAGGCTTTTTTGTGAACAGGGTAATTCGGGTATACTTCCGCCTCGAAAACTGAGGGGCCCCGCTTTGAACCGTTTTGCCTGGATGACGCTGTCTGTTTCTGTGCTTATGCACGGTGCTGCGCTGGCTGCGCTCTGGTGGCAGGGTTCTGCCTCCGGGAAGGCGGTACCGGATGTTCAGGTTTCGCCAAGCTCACTGATAGTCAGCATCCAAAACTTGCCTGCGTCAGAAAGACAGGCAGTAACCCCGATAGAAACACTGTCAGAAGCACCGGCAGAGGCACCAGCAGGCCCCCGGCACCCCCCCATGGCTCGGGTTGAACGATCCACCTTGAGCCCACCACCCAAAGAGAAATCGGTGCCACAGCCAGTACCAGTACCGACGCCGACGTCAGTGCCTATGCCTGTGGTGCAAGGGGTCGACATTGCACCAGTGGTCCAGGCGCCATCCCGATACCAGGCGATTCCCCCGGCTCCGAAGACTGAACCCTTACCGGCTTCACAGGGCATGGCCGCTCCCGCCTACCCAGTCATCGAAGTGGCAAAGGCGAAACCGCGCTATGAGATGGGACAAGCTCTGACACCACGGCCAAAATATCCAATGATGGCCCGGCGCCAGGGTTGGCAGGGGCGCGTGGCGCTGAAAGCCCTGGTTGCACCGGATGGCCGTCTGCTGGAAGTGACGCTGGAGGAATCCAGCGGCTTTGCAGTACTGGATCAGGCTGCCATTAAAACAGTCAATCGCTGGCAGTTGCAGGCCAGCTCTTCTGCGGCTAGCGAATGGATACGGATTCCGGTGGAGTTCCGTTTACGTTGACACTGGCGCCTAACAGCCGTTAGGCTTCTGCGCTTTCGAGGCTTGGTGTTCCGCTCTGATACGAGTGCGGAATTAAACGGGAAGCCGGTGACAAACCCGGCACTGCCCCCGCAACGGTAAATAAGGAAGCTCCAGAAAGCCACTGTGACCTGCTGTCATGGGAAGGCCGGAAGCGCGCGCAAGCCCTTATGAGTCCGGAGACCGGCCAGTCCTTGAGATCCGACGCCACGGAGGGTGGTGGGATCAGCGGGACTCCCTGTCATCATCTCCCCTGTCTTCTTCCCCTCTTGTGGTGCCCAATAATTCAGGCGCGGCGGGCGCTTATCAGGAAGAATCCATGAACAAGTATCTGAACCACACCCCCCTTGGTCTGGCTATACTGGCCAGCAGTATCGTAATTGCACAGTCTCCGGCGCAGGCAGCGGAAGAAGATTCCGTTTGGGATCCGGTGATTGTCTCTGCCAATCGCCTGCCCCAGACCGCGGATGAAGCCCTGTCGTCAGTGACGGTTATTACTCAGGAAGACATCGCCCAGCGGCAATATCGTTCGCTGGTACAGGCACTGCAGAATGAGGCTGGTATCAGTGTCGCCACCAATGGTGGTGTCGGAAAAACCAGCAGCCTGTTCCTTCGCGGAACGGAATCGGATCACACCCTTGTCCTGCTTGACGGAATTCGTGTCGGTTCAGCGAGTCTGGGTACCTTTGCCTGGCAGGATATGCCGGTGGATCTGATTGATCGTATCGAAATTGTCCGTGGCCCGCGCAGTAGTCTTTACGGATCCGATGCGATTGGGGGTGTAATCCAGATATTTACGCGCAAGGGCCACAGTGAGAAAACCCGCATCACCGCGTCCGTGGGCGCAGGCAATAACCAGACCCGTGAAGCCAGTATGAGCCTGTCAGGGGGGGCTGGCGGCCTGTATTCGCGTATCGGTGTCAACTATGAGGAGACCGAGGGTGAGAACAGCTGTCGTGAGGATGCGGGTGTCCTCTTCGGTGGCTGTTTTACCACAGAGCCGGACGATGATGGCTATGAGCGCCTGGCGGCGCAGCTGGCAGTTGGTTATCGGTTCAAGCCCGGAAACTACGTGGAGTTGCAGGGCCTTTACAGTGAAAATGAAAATGAGTTCGACGGTGGATTTGAAAACGAAAGTGACGGACAGCAGAATCAGGTTTCTGTAACGGCGGCTCTTACACCGGCTGATATCTGGTCTGTCAGGCTGGTGGCAGGTCGCAGCGAAGACAAAATTGACAGTGCCAAGGATGGCGTATTTGCGAGCCGTTTCAATACCCTCAAAGACACAGTGTCATGGATAAACGGGCTTGTTCTGGGAGAAAACGTCACACTGAGCCTTGGCTCAGATTATTTACGCGAGGAGCTGACCAGCTCCACAGAGTTTACGGAAGAGGAACGCGAAACCCTGGCGGGCTTCGCTCAGTTGGGTGTGCAGTGGGGTATCCTCAGCACGGAACTTTCCGGTCGTTATGATGATACCGATGGCCAGTACGGTCGCTGGACCGGTAGTTTCGGAGCAGGTCTGGCGCTGAGTGAGTCGACGCAGCTCTTCACGAGCGTCGGCAATGCTTACAAAGTGCCCAGCTTCAATGACCTTTATTTCCCCGGGTTTGGTAACCCTGATCTGGAACCTGAAGAATCGATCAGTACAGAAATCGGGCTGCGTCACCAACTGGAGTCCTGGCAGTTCAGCGTTACGGGCTATCGAACGGAGATAGAGGATCTGATCGCTTTTGATCCTGTTTTGTTCATACCGGTGAACGTGGATGAGGCCCGTATCAAGGGGGTTGAATTCAGTGTTGACTACCGCGACAGCGACTGGGTCGCGGGCGCTGATCTTGACTGGATGCAGACAGAAAACGTCAAGGGCAACAATGCGGGGAACGAGCTTCCCAGACGTCCGCAGAGAAAACTGAGCCTGTATGCAGACCGCAGTTTTGCCCGCTGGAGTATCGGTGGTGAATTACTGTTCGTCGGTAAAACCTATGATGATCTCGCGAACAATCGGGAACTCGGTGCCTGGCAGACGCTGGCTCTGAGAGCTAGTGTGGATCTGACCAAGAACCTGGTACTGAAGGCGCGTGTCGACAATGTTTTCGACAAGCAGTATGAAACTGCGTCGTTCTATTTAGAACCGGATCGCAGCTTCCTGCTTAGTCTGCACTACGATACCGGCGCATAAAGCGGTGTCTGACTGAGCTCGCGGGGCTTCGCCTTGACCTGCGCGCTCAGTGCGTCCCAGGAAAGCAGACATTCTTTGGCTCCGCGAAACTGGAGTACGGATTCCGCATTGGTCATCGCGTAGTCCAGTGCTTGCGGAAGGGCCAGGCCTTTGATCATGGCACCGGTGAAGGTCGAGGCGAATGCATCGCCTGCCCCGGTCGTCTCTTTGATGCGGATATCCGGCTGCGGGAGGCCGTGGTGAACGGTTTCTCCGTCACATACCCAGGCACCGGCCTTACCATCAGTGATCAGAATGTACTCACATGCCAGAACATCGGTGAGTTCCTGTAGCAGGACTTCCACCGGGCGCTGCTCGGCATAGTCCAGGCCCAGCAAGGCACAGGCTTCTTCCCGGTTGATTATCAGGGCGGTGACTTTGTCGAGCATGGTCTTGAGTTTTTTGTAACCTTGCTCGGCCTGATAGTTACTGGGGTTGAAGGCGACTTTTCCGGAACTTGTATCCAGTATTTTCTGGACCGTCTCAAGGCTCTCCCCCAGCATGCTGGAGATGTAGAACCAGTCCGTAGAGAAGGGCTTGACATCAGTGGGCTTCAGATGATCGTTGCTGCCCTTGTAAGCCAGTATGGAGCGATCCTGTTCAATGCTGTTGAGAATCACTGAGAACCCGGTCTGTCCTTCCCTGCCACCGAGAAAGTCGATCGATTCTGCCCTCAGCTTGTTGAGCACAAATTCCGCATTGGCGTCATCCCCCAGTTTTCCCAGGAAACCGGTTTTCAGTCCGAGACGCGCAAATGACACGGCCGTGTTGGTTCCGCCACCGCCCGTGGTTACCTGCAAATCCTTGATCAGCAGTTTACTGCCGAGGGGGAAAGCGATCAGTGCTTCATGGGTGGTGCGGGTGTCAATCTTGATCAGTTCCGAATCCGTGTCGGCGAAGTGATCTACTGTGGCGCTACCGATGGTGACGACCTGGTAGTGTGCTTCCTTGGATGTATTGTCGCTCATGTGCGATCTCCAGAGTTACAAGCGTTTCAGTAAGGCGGTGGGGGCCAGTTTCAGGGCCTGCTGAAGCAAATTCCAGGGAAAAACCGGAACGGTCGACTTCTTGACGCCGCGTTCGATAAGGTCCACCAGAATCTTGCCACCTTTCTCAACGTCAATCACAAAGGGGCGGTTCTTGACGGACTGATTCAGTGGCGTATCGATATAGCCGGGGAACAGGGTGGTTACCTGTATCGCGCTGCCATGGAATTCGGCTGCCACGGATTCCATGTAGGTGGCAAGAGCGGCCTTGGAGGCAGCATAGGCGCCGAAACCCGGAAGACCGCGTGCGGCAGCGACCGAAGAGATGGCCACCAATTGGCCGTGACCCTGCTTCCGGAAAAGGCTAGCGGCACAGTCGATCGTGGCAATGGCACCCTGGACATTGGTCTGAAGCGTGAGCATATCTCCTTCCAGTTTCCCGCTACCCACCCGGTTATACAGGGCAACACCGGCATTAGCGATCACTATGTCCAGTTGTCCCAGCTTGCTCCGGGCTTCGGCCAGGGCGGGTTCGATGCTGCTGATATCACAGACGTCGAGATAAGCGGTATGCACCTGACATTGCGGTTGTGTGGCTTTGATGCTGTTGGCCAGCTCATCCAGTTTCCCGGTGCTACGAGCCAGAAGCGCCAGGTGATAGCCTCGCCCGGCAAATTCCCTTGCCATAGCGGCTCCGAGTCCGGAGCTGGCGCCTGTTATGAGTACCCGTTTTCCGTTCAAGGTCTGTCCCCTGCAGAAAAGAAAGACCATGAAAACACAGCGTCCGGTTGGCAGCAATGCGGCCTTGATGAAGGGGCGCACAAAATTGATCCGTATCACAGGACTAGTGCTTGCGTTACGACCAGACAGTCGACATTATGGCGCGATGAACACGATTCAGAAATCCATTCGCTGGCTGTCAGGCGATCACGGCTTTGATCAGCGGCCTCATCACCGGAAAGGTCGCTTTGTTTCCCCGGCTTCTCCCCACAAGGATGGACGTCATTCCGCGCGGATGTCGAAGGTCTTGCTGCAACTTCTCTATCAGGGTAACCGGGAAGTGTCCTACTCCGAGAGTGACGTGCTGCCCAGAAGTCGTGCTCTTCAGGGGTTGAGCAAACATCGCCAGGAAGACGCCCTGACGATCAGCTGGCTGGGGCAGTCGACTTTTTATTTCCATCTGGGAGGCCGGGGTATATTGACCGATCCTTTCCTTGGGAGCCGGGCTTCTCCGATGCGGCGTATGGGACCCAAGCGCCTGGTGCCTTCGCCGTTGGCGGTGACTGACCTGTCGGTCGACTATCTGGTGGTTTCCCACAATCACTATGATCATCT
>JAUIAZ010000168.1 GCA_030427465.1 Gammaproteobacteria bacterium
CCCTGGAACAGCGGGCGGATCGTTACTGGACGGAAATCGATGTCGGAAACCCTCAGTTCAACTCCACCCAAAAGGTGGCTGATGAAGTCGCTGCGATTGGCCAGGAGGATCTGATCCGGCACTTCAGGCTCTGGTTCCTGGAGCGGCCCCACAGCCTTCTGCTGACGGCAACTCCGGAAGGGAAAACACCCCTTCAGCTGGAAGCCCCTGCGCAGAGACTCGAAGATCTGGGACCCGACTGGGACAGCCTGGAACTGTTTCCTCCGCAGAGCAGCGCTCTGAGCGCTTCTCAACCCTGAGCATAGAACGAGGTGCAGGCGCCAGCGCCTAGAGCTATTGACCGGTGGCCTGCCCCTGTAGCGTGAGCACCACGGACCGGCTTCCGGCCTGGTTGCGGTGCTCACAAAGGTAGATGCCCTGCCAGGTTCCCAGTTGCAGGCGCCCCTGGCCTAACGGAATCATCAGACTGGCCCCCAGTAAAGAAGATTTTATATGAGCCGGCATGTCATCCGGCCCTTCACAGGTATGAGTCCAGTAGGCAGCCTGCTCGGGCACGGACTCGCTGAAATGGCGCTCGAAGTCTGCCCGCACACTGGCGTCGGCATTTTCGTTCAGGGTCAATGATGCGGAGGTATGTTGAATAAACAGATGCAGCATGCCCACCTCCACGCTACTCAATTCTGGCAACGCCTGCTCAACTTCCCGGGTGATCAGGTGAAAGCCCCGCCGCCTTGCTGAGAGCCGGAGCGTCCGTTGAATCCACATGGACAGCGTTCTCCCTAAAAAAAACCCGACCTTTCAGGGTCGGGTTTCCGTCTTACGTACAATGACGATCAGCGGCTGCCTGTTCAGGCACCCGGTTTGGTCGTTTTCGCCGTGGTCTTGGCGGTCGTTGTGCGACGCGTGCGGGTGGTTGCACGCTTCGGTTTGGCAGCGGCCGCAGAGGCAGGCTTCCAGGTCTTTCTCGCCTCCATTGCGAGGTCACGAACCTTGGCAATATCCTCATCCGAAAACACACCGTTCACGCCAGAGATGGCAGCCAGCTTCATGCCGTGCTTCAGGCCCAGTTTGTAGATCTCTTTGACCTTCTCCCACTCGGTATTGCGTCCGATGGTGAAGACTTCAAAGCGACCTTCCAGAGCCAGCACGATGGTTTCTGCCATACAGGCAAAGACCACATTCTGCGGCAGCTTGATGTCGCGCATATGCAGCTTGCCTTCTACCGGCAGCTCGATTTCACCGGACTCAATAACCAGCACATCGGGGCGCTTGGCCACTTCGCTGGCTGGCAAATCCAGGGGACGGGCCACGTCGGTGATCACACAACCTGGCTTGACCTTGGTGATGTCCAGAATCTTTTTGCCGGCCCCGGAAGTCGAGGTCACTATCATATCCATTTCATCCAGATAGGCATCCGAATCGGTGGTTACGAAAACCTTGGCATCTGGCGTATCTTTGAGGATGGACTTCTTCAGGGCTTCCAGCTTGCGTTCCTGGCGACCAGAGAGGTAGACCTCGTCAAAAGCCATTGCCAGCAGGCGCGCGGACACAGAACCGATCGAACCAGTCGCACCGACCACCATGGTCTTGGCCGGGAGTTTCTTGCCTTTCTGGGCTTTAACCAGCCCCATACGACGCATCGCATCCGCCGCGGCCCACAATGCGCCTGAAGCGCTGTAGCTGTTCCCTGTGGTAATCGGAATACTGGAGCGCTTGGCCACAGTGACACCGGCATCCCCCACAACCTTGGTAAACGCACCCAGCCCCATGATCTGTGCGCCCATTTTTTCAGCCATACTCGCCGCACCCAGCAGGCGCTTATAGGTGAATTCAGGGCTGTGTGACAGCATCTCTTTGGGTGTTCCGCCGACAGTAATCAGCCAGCCCTCAGCCTCCGCTCCGGTCGGTGACTTGATGCCCTTGACCTCGGAATACACAAAAGGCGGGCTGTAAGCCATGGTTTTTTCCAGCGTACGCATAACCGCCGGGCCCGCAAGCTTCTTGGGAATATGGGATACGTTCCGGATATATTCCGCCGACAGCGGGTGAATCACGAATGCAAAGCGACGGATGTTGCGGAACTTGCCGGTCGGGTGCAGCAGCCGGGGTTTCAGATCCAGTTCCTTGAGGATGTCGTGCAGGTCTTCTGTCGACAGTTCTTCCGGTGAGACATCAGAAGCGGCCAGAATCATGGCCTCAAGTACGTTGACACCCACCACCTGCTTGAAGGTGTTTGGCGTCACATCGATGGCCAGGTTTACACCGCAGGCCTTGAACTGCTCCATGACAGAATCCGTCACGGTAGACGTGATCAGGGTCTTGCCTTCCAGGCTGGCCTTGTCGCCATAACGCAGGATTTCAGAGCAGGTTCCGACAATTACGTGCGCATCTTTCATGGCGCGCTTCACCAGACGACTGGTTACCTGGGGAATAACCTTACCAGCGTCCGGGGTTTTGAAGGGGCTCAGGGAGTCAACCGTTGCCTTACCTTTGGCGTACAGTTCCAATGCACCGATAGAGGTCAGCATCTTGGGGATACCTGCCTGCAATACCGGGTCGGCAAACTTCATGTTGGGCGTGTACTCTGCCAGGGCGTTGGCCATTTCATAGTTGGCCATACCGGACAGGAACAGAACCTTGTTGTTATTGAAATAATTGACCAGTTCTTTCTGCACATAGCGAACAGCCGAAATCTGCAGCAAGCGGCGGACACGGGCTCCTGTGGTGACCGGAACCCGGGTAACCACCTTGGTCAGACGACGGGTTTCCGGATTGACGAAGCGGTGCTCGCCCACGGAATAGTTGTCGCTGACCATGCCCACACCGACAGCATCACATTTGCTCTGCAGTCGCTGTAATTGCTCCCAGGCCTCGTTTTCATCCTGATTCGTGCCAATTCGCTTTACCGTAAAGTCCTCTCCCAGAAACTTGGTTGTAAACTCATAGTCCTGTTCGGAGGGGCCTAGGCTGACGCTGATAATCTTTTTCATTTCAATCCTTCTGTAAGTTCGGGAGTCCACAAATTCCGAGGCGGCATTATATCGAAAAACGAGAGCCCCGGCACAATTCGGTCAATTTTTAACACGGTTTTGCAAGAAGGTTTCCCAAGCATAGCTTAGTCCTGACAGCTTGGTTATTATACCGGCACTTTTATTTCGGATATTCAACAAGCCGTGATCGGCAGGAGCTACATCTATGGTCCCCTTCCCCCTCCAGGTTCTGGGTTATCAAAACATGCAGAAGGTTCTGAAAGTGGTCGTGAAGAACATGCCCTTTCCGAAGCCTACCCTTTTCAGCGGCCCCGGATCCGCTCTGGAACTCTGCGATGCCATCGCCCAGATGGACACCGACAAGGTCCTCATCGTGACGGATGCCATGCTGGTCAAGATCGGCCTGCTCAAGGGCATCATCAAGCGCCTGGAAGATCAGGGGGTAACTACCGTGGTGTTTGACGGCGTACTGCCGGACCCGACCTACGATCAGGTTGAGGCCGGTCTGGCCAAGCTCAAGGAAAACGGCTGCAGCGCTGTTCTGGCTGTGGGCGGCGGCTCCTCCATAGATGCTGCAAAGGTCATTTGCGCCAAGGCCACCAACGACAAACCCATCCGTAAGCTGGCAGGCATGTTCAAGGTGTTCAAGCCGATTCTGCCTCTTTACGCGATTCCCACCACGGCCGGAACCGGCTCGGAAGTGACCGTTGCGGCGGTGGTATCAGATCCGGTCACGCATGAGAAAACTCCGGTCATGGATCCCAAAGTGGTTCCGCTCATGGCTGCTCTGGATGGCAGCCTGATGACCGGCCTGCCCGCCCATATTACCGCTGCAACCGGTATGGATGCACTGACTCATGCGGTAGAGGCCTATATTTCTGCGAATGCCATTGACGAGACAGATGCCAACTCACTGGCTGCGGTTCGCCTCATCATGCAGCACCTGCCAACCGCGGTAAAAGATGGTGGCAACCTGGAAGCCCGCCAGGCCATGGCACTGGCTTCCTTCTACGCGGGGCTGGCCTTCACCAAGGCTGGCGTTGGCTATGTACACGCGATTGCCCATAACTTTGGCGCTTTCTATCACACGCCGCATGGTCTGGCCAATGCCATCGTGCTGCCCCACGTACTGGATTATTCCAAAGACGTGGTGATTGATCGTCTGGCCAAACTGGCGGAAATCAGTGGCCTGAAAACCGGGAATGAAAATAACAGCCAGTTGGCAGAGAAGTTTATCGAGCATGTTCGCGCCCTGTGTGATGAGTTCGGCATCCCTTCCACCCTGGAAGCATTGAAAGAGGAGGACATTCCGGCTATCACCAAGAATGCCCTCAAGGAAGCCCACTTCACCTATGCCGTACCCAAGTACATGGACAAGGCTACCTGTGAAGACCTGATTCAGCGCATGGTTGCCTGATCCAGCTCTGTTTTCCCTGATGCCGGGTGATCAGATCAGTAGCCCGGCACCAGGGATTCTGCATACCACTGCAACTCCTGTAATAACTGAATGTTTTTACGATGGTTCGCGTGCTGGTTTGCCAGGCTTTCCAGTTCGGCAAAAAACTTTTCGAAAGTCAGCACCTGGCTATCCAGCCCGCCCGTCAGACGCTCGACCCGGTAAGCTTCCCATCTCGCCATCTCGGCCTCAGAAAAAGTATCGGGAAAACTGCGACCGCGATAACGAAAGACCAGGGTTTCCAGACGGGCATCGGCAAAGGGAAAGGACTGCTCCGATAAAGACTCCGGGTCCATCCTGCGAATCTCATCCAGCAGCCGACGGTCGCCATCTGAGAGAAAAGCACCGTTATAAAGGCTGAACTCAGGGTCAGGCTTTTCACCTTCGGGTTCCTGATCAAATGCAGCCGCTATTTTTTCGGCAAAATCTCCGCTGGCACGCAAGGTCGCCAGGTTTTCACGCAAGCGATCCCCATCCAGTTCAAAAGTTTTGAGGCGCTCGGCAGGCACACTGCTCAGCAGCTTTGGCGTCACCAGAACCGGAGCCCGATTCAGGTGTACGGCTTTGACCGGTATGCGCTCCTCCCCTTCTGCCAGATCTTCCGTGCGTGTGAACAAACGCTCACGGATTTGTTCCACACTCAGCGACTGCCAACGCTTTGGATCTGCGCGCAGATCCAGCATCAGTATCGCATTGGGGTTCTTTGGGTGAACGGCCAGCGGCGCTACCAGCGCGCAGCAGCCCAGCCGCGCCGGTATTTTCGAGGACACATGAAACAGGGGTTTGCGATGGGCCAGGTCGATCAGTTCGCGCACTTTCTGCTTCCTGCGCAGGTCATAGGCATACTGAAACAGACGAGGCTGAGCCTGCTTCAGCAAACGTGCCAGATCCAGTGTTGCCTCCACATCAGAGAGGGCATCGTGCGCGGATTCATGGGCCAGCCCGTTGGCAGCCGTCATGGCCTCCAGACGGAAGCTGGGCAAGCCCTCCTGCAGAGGCCATTCAATGCCCTCAGGCCGGGTAGCGTAGGCCAGCCGTACCACATCGATGAGGTCCCAGCGTGACCCGCCGTTTTGCCACTCCCGCGCATAGGGGTCAATCAGATTTCTGAAAAGCAGGTGACGGGTCACTTCATCATCGAAGCGGATACTGTTGTAGCCTACGCCACAGGTACCACTCTGACCCAGTTCCGCCAGCACGCGGCTCGCAAACTCTGCTTCCGACAGCCCTTCCCGCTGGCAGTGCTGCGGCGTGATATGAGTCACCAGGCAGGCCCCGGGGTGAGGCAGCGCATCGTCAGCCGGCCGGCAGAAGAAGCTGACCGGCTCGGCGACCGGGTTCAGGTCTGTATCCGTTCTGAGGCCGGCAAACTGGGCCGGACGGTCTCTTGCCGGGTCGGTACCAAACGTTTCATAGTCATGCCAAAACAGCGTTTCCAAAAGATTACCCCGGCAAAAAACCCCCATTCTCTCAGTGACCCGGCCCGCGCTCAAGCCTCTCTGGTTCAGGCACGCTCTTTGCAGTGTTCAGGTCAGAGTCCAACCATTGCCGGAATTGCGACACAACAGGAAACACCATATGTTGAAAACGCTTCTCGAACAGGGATACAGCGCCTACCAGCAGCTCAAGCAGGCAGACACCGTCAAGGCGCCGCAGACCAACGGTCCCGCCGCCAGCGCGCCCGTGGAAGCCCCGCGGCCCCCGCTGGATGAGCGCACCGTGACACCACGCATCAAAGTGCCGGTTTCCGATCTGCGCTTCAATCTGAGCCAGGAAAGGGCTGAGCTGCAGCAACTGCTGCGGAATAAACTTGCCGACACCGGGCTGCCACCCGGCACCCAGATCCTGTTGAAGCGCACACCGATCGGAACCATGGCGGTAGAAGGAAAGCTCACGCCACCCCAGCGCGAGCAACTGGAACATAACCTCAATCAGAGCAGTGAGGTAAGACGCCTGTTTAACCGTCTCAGCGAGCATCAGCCCGCAGTTGAATTTGTCAGCAATGCCGACAAACTGGCAAAGACTTATGGCGTCAGCAACCAGGCCCTGGATGCGATTGTCTCCCGCGAGAGCGAGCACAACAGTCTGCAGGACCTGACGCTGCGTCTTGAAGAGCTGCGACGGCAGAACCCGGCTTCGGTGTCCGGCGAATCCCCAACCTCATTCGGTCTGGCTGTCAGCGTCTGAAACCCGTGAGCCGGCAGACGGCTCCAGGGCGTTCAGCTCTCCGCTTCAAAGGGTTCTGTGTCGCCGGCTCCCCGGCGCCAGATTTCCGGCACATCCTCAGTCAGACTGATTACGGTCGTAGGTTCCATCCCGCAAAATCCGCCATCAATAATCAGATCAACCAGATGCTCCAGACTCTGACGAATGTCATACGGATCGGTCAGGGGCAAGTCTTCTCCCGGCAGGATCAGGGTGGTACTCATGATCGGTTCACCCAGCTCCTCAAGCAAGGCCTGGGTGATGCGGTTGTCCGGTATACGAATGCCGATCTGGCGTCGCTTCGGGTGAAGCAGGCGCCGGGGCACTACGGCCGACGCCTTGAGAATGTAGGTGTAGGGGCCAGGACTGGTATTGCGGATCAGCCGGTACTGAACATTATTGACTTTGGCATAGGTGGCAATTTCACTCAGATCCCGGCAGACCAGCGTGAAATTGTGCTTGTCATCGAGCTTCCGAATAGTCTTGATGCGATCGGTTGCGGCTTTCTCGCCGAGGCCACAGCCCAGTGCGTAGCCGGAATCCGTCGGGTACACAACCACCCCTCCCTGCCGGAACGCCTCGGCTGCCTGGCGGACCAGTCGGGCTTGCGGGTTTTCAGGGTGTATCTGAAAAAACTGGCTCATAGTGAGCGCCCCTTGTCTGCCGCTTCGGAAGACGGATTCAGCAAAGGGTCTTT
>JAUIAZ010000169.1 GCA_030427465.1 Gammaproteobacteria bacterium
AGAGCTGCAGCAACGACTGCAAAGGCTGCCTGAAGATGCCTATCAACCCAGTGGACGTCTGGTCAAGGTCCGTTTCGGTGACTTTCGCAGTACCACACTGGAACAGGTACTGACACCGGGTTCACAAATTCCCGGTGAGGATTTTGAACTGTTTCTGGGCATGCTGGAGTCCGCCTGGAAGCGACAGGGCAAAGCCGTCAGGCTGCTGGGTATGGGTTACCGGCTGAAACCCAGTCATTTGCCGGACCAGCTCGGGCCACAGCTCAGTCTTTTTTAGCCTGGCGCGAGCATTTCCCCTAAACTGAAGCCTTGCAGATTTCCCGAGCTCCGACCACTGACCATACACCGGGTAAGGACACCGTGATTCATAACCTCGAAAACCGGGCATTCATTCTTCTCTTGCTGACGGTATCACTGGCATTTATCTGGCTGATGGCCCCTTTTCTGTCGGCCATTTTCTGGGCCGCCCTGCTCGCCATTTTGTTCCAGCCGCTCTTCCTCCGGCTGCAGCGCAAGTGGCCGGGCAAAGACACCCGCAATGCGTTGATCACTCTGGGGGTTAGCTGGCTGGGCGTGGTGATTCCTTTGACTGGGATTCTGATTCTGGTCGGCTTCGAAGCCTTCGACCTGTATGTGACTGTCAGCCAGAATGAAGCCCCTTTCAGTCAGATCAGCGAAACCTTGCAATCCCATTTTCCGGCGGCCTACCAATGGGCATCGGATTCGGGCTGGAACTGGGAACGCGTCCGAATCCTGCTACTCGACCTGTTACAGAGCAGTTCTGAAGTACTGGCGCGCTCGGCTCTGCACTTTGGCCAAGGCTACGTGGCTTTCCTGCTCAATCTTGTCCTGATGCTGTATCTGACCTTTTACTTCCTGCGTGACGGGCCCAGGCTACGACAGCTGCTCATTCGCGCCCTTCCGCTGGGCGACCAGCGCGAAACCCGGCTGATGCAGAAGTTTGCAGAGGTCTCCCGGGCGACCGTCAAAGGCAGCCTGGTAGTGGCACTGGTTCAGGGTACGCTGGGTGGCATCGCCTTTGCCATACTCGGCATAGAGAGTGCCATACTCTGGGGCACTCTGATGGTTATCCTTTCCCTTTTGCCAGCCGTGGGCTCTGCCCTGATCTGGGTACCGGCTGCACTCTGGCTGCTGTTACAGGAGTCCTATTTCAGCGCCCTTTTCCTGGCTTTTGTCGGTTTCTTTGTCATCGGTCTGGTCGATAATATCCTGAGACCCTTGCTGGTCGGGCGAGACACCAAAATGCCCGATTATCTTGTCTTGCTCTCTACCCTTGGCGGAATCGCTCTGTTCGGTCTCAACGGATTCATCATGGGCCCGGTGTTGGCCGCACTCTTCCTCGTCGTCTGGCAGATATTCATGGAAGAATATGAAGACTCCCGGGAACACTGATCCGCTTTAAATCCCGTCTTCTTTACGCCATTTCCCTGCGGCTGTCTGAAAAACAGACGTTTTGGCGCTTGATAATAAGCGAATGTTCATTTATTTTAAGCTCATTCTGAGATTATTTATCGGGCGGAACCCCCATGCGACATCGGGATGACAACAAACGAATCGCACTCCTGGATGCAACCATTGCGCAGGTTGCCGAGCACGGTTTTTCCGGCACTTCGGTAGCCCGGATCGCCAAGGCCGCCAACCTGTCTCCAGCCACCCTGTATATTTACTTCGCCGACAAGGATGCGCTGCTCAAAGAAGCCTTTCTGTATGTCAGTGATCAGTTGATCGAAGTCGCCGTTGAACACTTCCTGCGCGGGCAGGACGTCAGAGAGGGTATGCGACTGGAGTGGCATGCCTTGTTCCGGATGGGTATTGCGCAACCTGAACTGTTTCGCTATCACGAAACCTTTACCCACTCTTCCTGGATGACAGCGGATCTGCAGGCCAGAAACGAACACGAAGCGGCAGTTCTGATGAATGCCTTCGAGGACGCCAAGCGAGAGGGGCTGATCAAACCGGTCGCCTTTTCCCTACTGGAAACCTTTGTGTACCGCCCGATTTACCATCTCGTTCAGAGAACACTGCAGGGTTCATTTATCGCCGATGACACCCACATCGACCAGGCTTTCGAAATGGCCTGGGATGCCGTGGCGCTCTGTAAAAAACCTTCTCCGAAGCAACCCTGAAATTTGCGTGTGTCTGATGAAAAGCGAAACCCAAGTTGCGACCGTTCCCCCTTCTGTGATCAATCGCCGTAAACCGTCGGGCGGATTTATTGCCATTGCCCTGTCCGCGCTACTGGCTGGCTGCTCATCTGAGGCTCCCCCCCTCACTCAGCAGGAGGTATTTCCGGTCAAGCTGGTCACGCTGGATGAAGCCAGGGCGGGCGGGATCAAGCGCTATCCGGGCAGAGTATCAGCGTCCGACCATTCTGAACTTTCTTTCCGGGTCAACGGAGAGCTCCGTGAGTTGTTGGTCAAGCCCGGGGATGTTGTCGAAAAGGATGCCGTCGTAGCACGTCTGGATGAGCGCGATGCCCGGACGCAGCTGGAGAACGCACAATCCACCTTCAAGCTCGCAGAGTCAACCTTCGAGCGCATGCGGATTTCGCTGAAACGGCAAGCCATCAGCCAGGCCCGATTTGATGAGGCAGAGGCGGAGTACCTGTCTTCCAAAGCCCGCCTGGATTTTGCCCGTGACCAGCACTCCTACACTGTTCTGCGTGCACCCTTCACCGGGGTGATCTCGCAGGTTCCGGTAGAAGTCTACCAGGTTGTATCTGCAGGACAGCCGATCGTCGAAGTACAGCGCCCCGGGTCCATTGATGTGTCGTTCCAGATGCCTGAGCAGGATATCCGCGGAATACAGCCAGGACGCTCCCGTTCAGTACGGGATACACAGCAGACCTTGGCCTGGGTGACCTTTCCGGAGCGCCCTGAGAAAACTTACCCGGCTGCCTACAAGGAGCATGACAGCAATGCCTCGAATGGCTCCCTGAGCTACGAAGTCACGGTCACTTTACCGGAGCCGACCGACATTACCGTACTCGCCGGTATGAGCGCTGCGGTGCTGATCGACTACGGCGCACTGACACAAAGCACACAGAAAGCCTGGCTGGTACCCGCTTCCGCACTCAGCGTACGGGATGAAGCACCGGAAGAGACCATCGTCTGGCGTTACCTCCGTCATGAAGACGCTGAGCACGAAGAGTCGGGAGCTGTTGAACCGGTCTCTGTTGAGCCCGGTCTCAAGACCAGTGCGGGCATCCTGGTACAGGGCGCGCTTGAGGTCGGCGACCGCATTGTAGTGGCCGGCACCCAGGCCATGCAGGAAAACCTCAGGGTGCGTCCCTGGATCAAGGCAGGCGGACTCTGACATG
The DNA here is from genome assembly GCA_030427465.1 of Gammaproteobacteria bacterium. Taxonomy (GTDB): domain Bacteria; phylum Pseudomonadota; class Gammaproteobacteria; order Pseudomonadales; family Oleiphilaceae; genus JADJWY01. The sequence goes on from JAUIAZ010000169.1 coordinate 3,341, forward strand.
GTCGATTACTTTCTTGAACGGAAGTCGATCAGCTGGATGATCACCCTGCTGCTCGGCCTTGGCGGAGCCGTATCCTTTTTCGGCTTGGGCCAGCTCGAATTTCCCGAGTTTACCCTGCGCTCGTCACTGGTGACCACACAATACCCCGGCGCAACACCCGAAGAAGTAGAGGAAGAAGTAACCCTTCCACTGGAGAAGGCGATCCAGCAAATGCCCGGCATCGACGACATCACCTCGATCAACTCCGACGGCCTTTCACAGATCACCATTCAGCTACGTAAAACCGTCAAGGATGCCGACCTTAACCAATACTGGGACATTCTCCGGCACAAAGTCAACGATGCCCAGTCTTCACTGCCTCCGGGTGCGAGTGCTTCCCGGGTCAATGACGATTTCGGCGATGTTTTCGGCCTGCTGCTGACTCTCCGGGGCGATGGCTATTCCCTGAAGGACCTTGAGGATCACGCAGACCTGATTCAGCGCGAGCTGAGGCTGATCGAAGGGGTCGCCAAGGTCAATATCGGAGGGCAGGTCGAAGAGCAAATGATTGTGGCGCTTGACCGCGACAAGATGAAAGCCCTGGGTATATCACCGGCCTATCTGGCCAGACTGCTGAATGCGCAGAATGTGATCGGCGATGCCGGTCATCACAAGAGCGAAGGGCTGTCACTGTCGGTGCAACCCACGGGTCAACTGGATTCCATCGCGGCTCTGGAAAACCTGATGGTCGGCTCGGCTGATGCTGGCATCATCCGTCTGGGCGATATTGCAGAAGTTTCCCGCCAGCTCTCGGATTCTCCGTCCCTGCTCTATCACTCAGATGGCAAACCGGCTCTGACTGTCAGCGTCTCTTTTGCGCCCGGAACCAATGTGGTCGATGTCGGTGACCGGTTGCGGGTCGCGCTGCATGAGCTGGAAATGCGGCAGCCTCTGGGCATGACCATGACGACGGTCTACAACCAGCCCGAGGTGGTCGAGGAAGCGGTATCCGGCTTCCTGGTCAACCTGGCTCAGGCGGTCGGCATAGTCATTGTTGTGCTCCTGCTGTTCATGGGTATGCGCAGCGGCTTACTGATGGGACTGATACTGTTGCTGACCATTCTGGGAACTTTCGTACTGATGTCGATTCACGGAATCCAGCTGCAGAAAATCTCGCTCGGTGCCCTGATCATTGCGCTGGGTATGCTGGTCGACAATGCCATCGTGGTGACCGAAGGCATGATGATCGGGATGGTGCGGGGCAAATCCAAACGTGAGGCTGCAAAAGAGGTCATCTCACAGAATGGGATGCCCCTTCTGGGCGCCACGATAATTGCGATCACTGCGTTCGCACCGATCGGCCTGTCACCGGATACAACCGGTGAGTTTATCGGCTCCCTGTTCTGGGTACTCTGCTATTCCCTGTTCCTGAGCTGGCTTACGGCACTGACACTGACCCCGTTTTTCTTTGATCTGTTTTTCAAAGACCGGCTGACGGATTCCGGCCAGCCCGGTGACGAAGACCCCTACCGGGGCTGGCTGTTCACAGCCTTCAGACGTTCGTTGACTGCAGCCATACAGTATCGCTACGTCACCCTCCTGGCGGCCGTAGCCCTGCTGGTTGCCGTCATGTCTTTCTCCGGCAAGGTCAAGAACGCCTTCTTCCCGAATGCCACTACGCCCCTGTTTTTTGTCGATGTCTGGATGCCGGAAGGAACCGATATCTTTGAGACCGAGCAGACCGTAAGGCGAATCGAGGCCGAAGTCATGGGCATGGGTGATGTCCGGCAGGTAACCAGTGTGGTCGGGGGCGGTGCCGAACGCTTCACCCTGACCTACGCGCCGGAACAACGCTATGCCAGCTTTGCCCAGCTTATCATAGAAACCTCGGACCGCAGTGCCAGAGAAGCCCGGATGGAAGAGGTGGTCCGGCTGCTGCGCGCAGACTACCCAAGTGTGCAATACAAGGTCCAGGCCCTGCAGGTTGGACCCTCTGCCAAGGCCAGCCTCGAAGCCCGGATCTACGGTGACAACCCGGACACCTTGCGCAAGCTGGGTGCCGAGGTCAAAGCTGTTTTTGATCAGGAGGCCCTGGCTGACAGCGTAAGATTGTCATGGAGCAACCGTGAGCCGGTCATCGTACCTCACTTCCTTGAAGAGCAGGCCAGACGCGTGGGCGTAACCCGGGACGCACTCCATCAGGCTCTGCTTCTGAACAACCAGGGGGAACGGGTCGGGGTTTACCGGGAAGGCAGTGATCTTGTGCCGATCGTTATGCGATCGCGCGATTCTGAGCGCTTTGACATCGAGAACATCACGGCACTCAATGTCTGGAGTGACGAGCAAAATCGCTATGTCAGCGCAGGCAGCGTAATCAGCAGCGTGGACACCGAGCTGCGGGATCCGATCATCAAGCGCCGGAACCGCCAGCGGATGCTGGCCGTCTATGCAGAGCCGATGCCGCTCTCCGGGGAAACCGCCGCCAGTGTGCTGGCACGGATCCGACCAGCGGTGGATGCACTCGAAATGCCACCTGGCTATCGCATCGAGTGGGGAGGAGAATATGAAACCTCAACCGATGCGCAAACCTCTCTGTTTGCTTCTCTGCCAATGGGCCTGCTTGGGATGTTTATCATCACCATGCTGCTGTTCGGCAGTTTCCGTCAGTCACTGTCAATCTGGTCGATCGTGCCCCTGATGATGATAGGTGTGATCGGGGGACTGATTCTTCTGGGGGCACCCTTCACCTTTATGGCCTTGCTGGGCACACTCAGCCTGATTGGAATGGTGCTGAAAAATGCCATCGTACTGGTTGAGGAAATCAAGTATCAGGTGGAGCACCGTGACGATGCCTTCACAGCAGTGGTCGAAGCCGCTGTGAGTCGGGTGCGCCCGGTCATGATGGCCGCGATAACCACCATGCTCGGCATGATTCCTCTGTTCTCGGACGCCTTCTTTGCCAGCATGGCGGTTGTCATCGTGTTTGGCCTGGGTGTGGCCACCGTGCTGACACTGGTCGTTCTACCTGTGGTCTACTGCACCCTGATGAGGATTCCCTATCACCGCTGAGGCGGTGAGGATGGTGGCTCAGGACTGCACCTGAACCACCGCCTTGCCACTCAGACGCCGCTGCCCGATATCGGCAATGGCAACGGGCACTTCTTCAAAGCCATACACACGACTGACCGCGGGATTGATCTTGCCCTCACGAACCCAGGCCAGCAGTTGTCCGAAGTTGGCCTGGTTCTCCTCGGGGAAGCGCTGGGCAAAAGCCCCCCAGAATACACCGACGATCTGGCAACTTTTCAGGAGAGTCAGGTTGGCTGCGAAGCGGGGAATGTCACCGGAAGCAAAGCCGACCACCAGATAGCGGCCATCCCAGCCCATGCTGCGCAAGGCAAGTTCTGCCTGCTCCCCGCCGACCGGATCATAAGCCACGTCAACCCCTTGCCCCTTGGTCAGGGTCTTGAGCACGTCTTTCAGGTTCTCTTCACGGTAGTTGATGCACTCATCGGCACCCGCCTGCCTGGCAACCGCCAGCTTTTCTTCCGAACTGGCCGCAGCGATCACGCGGGCACCCAGGGCCTTACCGATTTCCACGGCGGCTTTGCCGACACCACCGCCGGCTCCGAGAACCAAAAGCGTCTGTCCGGCTTCCAGCCTGCCCCGCTGTTTCAAGGCATACATAGAGGTTCCATAGATCATGGTGAATCCGGCCGCATCCACATCCGAAATACCCTCAGGTACCGGAATCAGGTTGTTCTCAGCCACGGCAATCTTTTCGGCAAAACCACCCCAACCCGTCAAGGCCATGACCCGGTCTCCCGGCTTCACCGCGCTGACTTTATCACCGACTGCCTCGACCACCCCGGCCACCTCACCACCCGGGCTGAAAGGAAAAGGGGGTTTGAACTGATACTTGCCTTCGACAATCAGGCTATCCGGAAAGTTGAGACCGGCCGCCCGCACAGTCACCAGTACAGACCGGCTGC
>JAUIAZ010000003.1 GCA_030427465.1 Gammaproteobacteria bacterium
CCCCTTTGGGCACACCTGTTGAACCAGAGGTGTAAATGATGGTGGCCAGCTCTTCGTGCTTGCGGGTCGGGCTTTCTGTGAATGGCTCATGCTTGGCGATGATGTCATTCCAGGTTTCGAAATCATTGGGAGGACTCAGCGGGAAAGACAGACACTTCATGTCTTCCGGAACACCCGGCTTCATCATGTCCCAGTCATCCAGCTTGCCAACGAAAAGAACTTTGGTTTCACTGTGGTCGAGAATCTGACGTACGCTGTCGGCGCTCAGGGTCGGATACAACGGAATCGACACATAACCCGCCATCCAGATCGCCAGGTCAGCCATGACCCAATGCGCACAGTTCTTGGAAAGGATACCGATTTTGGCATCTTCCGGCAGATTCAGGGATTTCAAGTAAGTCGCCATACGTCGGACTTCCTGGGCGGTACGCTGCCAGGTGTATTCCTCTACCCGGTCATTGCCCATGGGCTGGGTCATGTACAAATCACTCGGGCGGGATTTTTCCCAGTGATACAGCTTTTGCAGTGGGGTAGGTATGTTTGTATGGAGCTCCATATTTCCTTGCCTTCCTAGTCGTCGTTTTTAAAGTTTGTCTGGAACATTTGCCTGTGTGCAAAGGATCGTATTTTAGCCTTCACGCCCTTTCCTTTTAAGGACTTGCATCACAGAGTCAAATCCTACAAGATGTACAAAAAGAAAGCACCCTGCACTTTGATTATTCAATGTAGTCTGTGATGTAACTTTTTGTCGATTTTTTTGCCTTTCCCACAGGGATAACAGGCAGGCGTTTCCCAGACAGACAGAAAGTCGCCAGAAGAGTCCGGCACCGCATCACTCCTCAGGGTACAGCGGCCACAGAGCACGCAATACTAAAATGATCGTTCGCCATCTGAGCGGAGCGACAGACAAAAGCAGACTGGAAGAACACCGGATAAAAACAATGAAAACCGGAACACTATGCCCCAAGTGTCACTCAAATGCGGGCGCGTTGTCGCAGGCGCAACCCATGAAGAAAGCGGCCGCACGCCGGTATCTTTCGAGTGATACCCCCTTTACCCATGCCACCCCACTTTTCAGCGATCAGTACGCGGATGGCTACGACTGGCTGAGATCGCCCGTCTGTCAGACCTGCGCCGAAGAGTATGAGCAGCAAGAAATCAGTACCAAGGCCCAGATCCTGACCGGAGGCACGGGCACGCTGATCACAGTGGTCATTCTCTTCCAGCAGTTATCGACCCTGATCGGTCAGTCGAAGATGGGTATCGATCACCTGCAGTGGCTGACTGCTTTGCAACTGGTTGCTGCGGTGGCCTTTCAGGTGGCCTTCGCCCTGCTTCTGGTATTTGCCCTGCGCAGACACATCAACGACCGCAGAACCGGGCAGCCAGGCTACCCGGATGACACACTAGACGGTCATATACTTTCTGACTGACTGGGTGTCCATGGTTTTCCCCTCGCCAGCCAGCACCACCTGGCCGCGCTCGAGCACCAGAAAATCATCTGCCAGTGCCTGGGCGAAGTCGAGATACTGTTCTACCAGAATAATGGCCATGTCCCCCCGGTCACGCAGGCTGGCAATGACCCGCTGAATATCCTTGATGATGGACGGCTGGATACCTTCGGTCGGCTCATCGAGCATCAGAAGGCTTGGGCGTGTTACCAGAGCGCGGGCAATCGCCAGTTGCTGCTGCTGTCCGCCGGACAGGTCTCCACCCTTGCGGCCCAGCATGTCCTTGAGTACAGGAAACAGCTGGTAAATTTCGGCAGGGATGAAGCGCTCGCGTTTTGGCAGGCAGGAAAATCCGGTTTTCAGATTCTCCAGTACGGTGAGCTGCGCAAAGATTTCCCGCCCCTGCGGAACGATGGCTATCCCCCGGCGCGCGCGCTCTGCCGGAGATAACTTGCGAATATCCCTGCCCTGCCACTGGACAGAACCACTGCGGGGCATATACTGCCCGGCGAGCATCCGTAGCAAAGAGGTTTTACCCACCCCGTTACGGCCCAGCACGCAGGTTACTTTCCCGATTTCTGCTTTGATGTCCACCCCATAAAGTGCCTGGCTGGCACCGTAAAATAGATCAACCTGTTTCGCTTCCAGCATTTTGCGATTCTCCTCCTCTAGCGTCCCAGATAGACATCAATGACTTCCTGATTACTCTGTACCTGCTCCAGTGAGCCTTCGGCCAGAACCCGTCCTTCATGCAACACCGTCACCTTGCAGTTCAAAGCGCGGATAAATTCCATGTCGTGCTCAACCACCACCAGCGTGTGCTTTTTGGCGAGCCGCTTGAACAGTTCGGCGGTCTTTTCAGTTTCCACATCGGTCATGCCGGCGGCCGGCTCATCAATCAGCAGCACCTCCGGATCCTGAATCAGCAGCATGCCGATCTCCAGCCACTGTTTCTGACCATGGGACAGGCTGCCGGCCAGCACGTCACGGCGCTCAGTCAGGTCCACCAGTTCCAGCACCTCGCGGATCCGTTCCGACTGGGACGCCGTCAGGGCATGCCAGAGTGACTGGAACACACCCCTGCCACCCGCCATCGCCAGTTCCAGATTCTCGAAGACGGTCAGCGATTCGATGACGGTCGGTTTCTGGAACTTGCGTCCAATTCCCAGATTCGAAATCGCAGCCTCATCATAGCGTGTGAGATCAAGGTCCCGGTTGAACACCACCTCGCCTTCATCGGGACGGGTCTTGCCGGTAATAACGTCCATCATGGTGGTTTTGCCCGCGCCATTGGGTCCGATAATTGCCCGCAGTTCACCCGGTTCGAGGAACAGGGACAGACTGTTGAGCGCCTTGAATCCGTCAAAACTCACGGACACCCCGTTGAGATACAGAATCGATGGTGTGTCGATATGCTTTGTTTTCATGCTGCACCTGCCTTGGTCGGACGGGCCTGGGATTCATCCGCGGGATCTGGTGGCGGTGGTGAGCCCGCGCCGGTATCTGTCTGCTTTTTCCAGCGGTCAAACAGACCAACCACCCCTTTGGGAAGATACAGGGTCGTGACCACGAACAGCCCACCCAGCAGGAACAGCCACAGCTCGGGAAAAGCGCCGGTAAAATAGGTCTTGCCGTAATTGACGAGAACCGCACCGACCACCGCGCCATACAGCGTGCCACGGCCACCGACCGCCACCCAGATAATGATTTCTATACTGTTGATGGGAGAAAACTCTCCGGGATTGATGATGCCGACCTGAGGCACGTACAGAGCGCCCGCAATCCCTGCCAGCACGGCCGAGACGGTGAACACGAAGAGTTTGTAGTGTTCAACCCGGTAACCCAGAAAACGCGTGCGCGACTCTGCATCCCGAACACCGACGAGCACCCTTCCCAACTTGGATTTCACGATGGCCTGACAGATCAGATAACCCAGAGCCAGTGCCACTGCCGACATAATGAACAGTACCGCCCGGGTGCTGTCCGCTTGCACGCTATAGCCAAGAATATCCTTGAAGTCAGTCAGTCCATTGTTACCGCCGAAGCCCATGTCATTGCGGAAGAAAGCGAGCATCAGGGCATAGGTCAGTGCCTGCGTGATAATAGACAGGTAAACCCCGGTCACTCGTGAACGGAAAGCCAGCCATCCGAACAGGAAGGCCAGGATACCGGGCACCAGAATGACCATCAGCATGGCAAAGGGGAAAGAATCAAAGCCATACCAGAACCAGGGCAATTCCTGCCAGTTCAGAAACACCATGAAATCCGGCAGCACAGGATGCCCGTACACCCCGCGCTCTCCGATCTGACGCATGAGGTACATGCCCATGGCGTAGCCACCCAGCGCAAAGAAGGCCCCGTGACCCAGGCTCAGTATGCCGCAGTAACCCCAGATAAGATCGACGGCCAGCGCCAGCAAGGCATAGCAGAGATACTTGCCCAACAAGGTGACGGTGTAAGTGGAAACATGCAGTGCCGACCCTTCCGGAAAGACCAGGTTACACAGGGGCACAAGGACGGTAACCACCGCCAGCACGGATAGGAAAATCCGGCTGGAGCGGTCGCTCACCAATTTGAATATGAGAGGTTGTCTTTTTGGCATGTCAATCCTCCGCCGAACGACCCTTCAGGGCAAACATGCCTCTGGGGTACTTCTGGATAAACAGAATGATGAAAACAAGCACGGCAATTTTGGCGAGTACCGCGCCGGCGAAAGGTTCGAGAAACTTGTTGAAGATCCCCAGTGACATTGCTCCGAGGAAGGTGCCCATCAGATTGCCCACGCCACCGAAGACCACCACCAGGAAGGAGTCGATGATGTAGGACTGCCCGAGGTTGGGCCCCACGTTGGTCAACTGGCTTAGTGCAACTCCGGCGATACCGGCAATCCCGGACCCAAGGCCAAAGGTCAGTGCATCCACCCAGCCAGTACGAATCCCCATGGAATTGGCCATACGACGGTTCTGGGTGACTGCCCGCATCTGCAGACCGAACAGGGTTTTCTTTAATAGGAGCGTCAGCGCCAGCAGTACCAGGAGACTGAAAATAATGATGTACAGGCGACTGTAGGTCAGCGACAGCACGCCATTGATTTCCAGGGATCCCGACATCCAGGACGGTGTGGATACCGATTGGTTCAGCGGGCTGAAAATAGAGCGTACGGCCTGCTGCAGAACCAGACTGATACCGAAAGTGGCCAGCAGGGTTTCCAGAGGTCGACCATAAAGATGGCGAATCACTCCGCGCTCGATGGCGATGCCCACAAGCCCGGAAACCAGGAAGGCGGAAGGAATGGCAATAAAGATCGACACATCAATCAGTTCAGGAAACGCCTGCTGAATCACAAAGGTGGTGTAGGCGCCCAGCATGATCATTTCACCATGCGCCATGTTAATCACACCCATAACGCCAAAGGTAATGGCCAGACCCACCGCTGCCAGCAGCAGAACCGAGCCCAGACTGATGCCGAAGTAAACATTTTCGACAACCTTGTTGAGGGCAATCAGATCATCAATCTCGGCCATTGCATCGCGCGCTGCGGCCTCTACGGTACCACGGCGGATGGTCTCTGCGGTGGTTCCCTCAAGCAGTCCCGCCAGAACCACCCTGACTTCCGGATAAAGCACCCCGCTCAGACGGGTAATGGCTGCAATCTGACGATCGCTATCCGTTGCATCCTGTGCGTCTATCAGGGCAATCGCAATTTCCAGGTCTTCCCTGATCCCACTGTCGGTCTCCCGTTCCATGGCAGCCAGTAACTGGGGCCGGTTAAGCGGATCCGAGGCCTTCATCATTTCGCGTACGGCAACAGCACGGATGTCGTAATCCGGAGATCTCAGTTGCAGTTCGGCGATGACAGCGCGCAGTTTCTTACGCACCGCATTATTCACACTGACTTTTTTGTAGAGCCGTTTGTTTTCGACCGTCGCGGAGGCGCCGGTGAACAGATTGGTGATCGGGTCTTCGGCTTTGCTGCCTTCCAGGAAAAACAGGATCTTGTCAGATTTCCGGACATACAGGTCACCACCCAGAAAGGCCTTCAAGAGCGGCAGAACACGCTCGTCATCCAACGCTGCCAGTTGCTCTACACGCTGCGCCTTGTCTCTGAAGTTGGCGCGCTCGATGCCACTGACAATGGTTTCCAGCGACTCGTTTGCCAGCACTTTTGCCGGTTGTACGGCACATACCAGCAGCAGACAGAAAACCATCTGCAGAATTCTTCGGGTTTGCAAAATCATAATTAGCCTGCAGTTTCAGACAGGAAGGGTGGACCGGAGCGGTCCACCCGGGGCAGGTACCAGAACTCAGTAGTTCTGTCCTGAGCACTTGCCAGTTTTGACGTTGTAGTTACCGCAGGACAGAGGTGCGGTCCAGTCAGCCGTGATGTCCTTGCTGTCCGGCAGGAAGTCAGACCAGGCATCCCCCATTACAGTGCCGGTAGTCTGCCAGACGGTTTCGAACTGTCCGTCATCCTGAATCTCACCGATCAGTACCGGCTTGGTGATGTGATGATTTGGCATCATCGTGGCGTATCCACCGGTCAGGTTCGGAACAGCTACACCGATAATCGCTTCACTGACCGCGTCCACATCGGTGGTACCGGCTTTCTCAACGGCCGCTGCCCACATGTTAAAGCCAATATAGTGAGCTTCCATCGGATCGTTGGTGACTCGCTTGTCGTCCTTGATGAAGGCTTTCCAGCTATCGATGAAATCGGTATTAACGTCAGCATCAACGCTCATGAAGTAGTTCCAGGCAGCCAGGTGACCGACCAGAGGACCGGTATCGAGACCAGAGAGCTCTTCTTCACCGACGGAGAAAGCGACCACTGGAATGTCTTCCGCGGAAATGCCCTGGTTACCCAGTTCTTTGTAGAACGGGACGTTGGCATCACCATTGATGGTAGAAACCACGGCGGTTTTCTTGCCGGCAGAACCGAACTTCTTGATGTCAGAGACAATGCTCTGCCAGTCAGAGTGACCGAAAGGCGTGTAGTTGATCATGATGTCATCAGCCGCCACCCCTTTGTCCTTGAGGTAGGCTTCGAGAATCTTGTTGGTCGTACGTGGGTAGACATAGTCCGTACCGGCCAGCACCCAGCGCTTAACGCCGACTTCATTCATCAGATAGTCCACTGCCGGAATGGCCTGCTGGTTGGGCGCAGCACCTGTATAGAAAACGTTTTTGGAGGACTCTTCCCCTTCATATTGAACGGGATAGAACAGCAGGCTGTTGAGTTCTTCGAACACAGGCAGGACTGACTTACGGGATACCGAAGTCCAGCATCCGAAGACCACATCGACTTTTTCTTTTTCAATCAGTTCACGCGCTTTTTCAGCAAACAGAGGCCAGTTGGAAGCCGGGTCGACCACAACGGCTTCCAGTTTCTTGCCCAGCAATCCGCCTTTCTTGTTTTGTTCTTCGACGAGCATGAGGACGGTGTCTTTCAGTGTGGTTTCACTGATGGCCATGGTGCCACTCAGGCTGTGCAGTACACCCACCTTAATGGTATCCGATGCCAAGGCAGACCCGGTGCTGAGGCTCATCATCAGCGCCGCAGCGCCCAGACCCATTCCAAACTTTCTTGCTTTCATGGTGATTATTCTCCGGTTATCGATTCGAGGTGTTTAATCCCGGAAAAGCCATAAGCACCCACTGTTCCAACTTTAAAAAGTGCTTTACTCACAAAAGCTTAACATTACACCCGGTTAATATTTGCGCGCTCTGTGGCTATCAACCCGGCCGTCACCGGCGCTGTTATGGTGCACGCCAACAGGCGATGGCATCGTTTCGGTGCACGCACTGGAAGATGCACTTGCATCGGGCATCACCCTGACCGTTTTTGGGCACACCGCCACACTGGCAGGTTCCGCTGGTCACCGGATGACGAGGGTATTGCAGGGCTCATGGGTTTGGCTTTATGGTAAAAAAAAACATGAGTCTCACCCTTGAACGCACCACTCTCAGCCGCTACAGAGCAGGACCCGCACCGCCGCCGCTTCTCGCCTTTACGTGAGTGGAAGGCATTGCTGGATCTGGTGCTTGGCCAAAGCCGGGACCGCACAGTGGTCAGGCAACTGCGGCACCAGGGGCCGCTGAGATTGCAACGCCTGTTCTGGCCGGAAGGCCCGGACTGGCCGCATGCTTATCTGTTACATCCACCGGGCGGACTGGCACCGGGAGATCATCTGGACATCGCCGTTACCGTCGAAGCCAATGCCGGCGCCCTGCTGACGACGCCTTCTGCCAATCGCATATACCGCAGTGATGCGCAAGGTCATGCCCAGACTCAGTGTACCGTACTTAAAACTGCGCCCGGCGCCACTCTGGAGTGGCTGCCGCAGGAAACCATTGTGTTCGATGCCGCTCGCAGCCGACAGACGCTGAGCCTGCACTGTGATAAAGACTCAACAGCCTTCGTCTGGGACATGCAGATTCTCGGCAGGTCGGGCTCAAATGCGCCTTTTATCCGGGGTGAAAGCCGCCAGAATCTGCGTGTATTCAGCGGCGACTCACTCTGCCTGAGTGAGCGTGTGCGCATTACCGGTGAAGGGCAGCTGCCCCGGGCAAAGTGGGGCCTGAACGGAAAAAGCTGTTACGGAAGCTGGCTCCTGCACCCTGAACAGGCGGTATCAGAAAGCACCCGCAAGCAGTGGCTGGCTTCTGTCCGTGAAGCGCTTGGGAGTTACACGGATGGGGCTACATTGCAGTGGAGTGCAACAGAGGTGGATGGCCTGCTGGTGGGGCGTGCCCTCTGCACAGACAGCGAGACCCTGAAACAATTTATGGAAGCGGCCTGGCAGCATCTGCGCCCGCTGTATGCGCAGCGGGAAGCCTGCCCGCCGCGGATTTGGGCCACCTGATTCGAAATAGCGGGATGACCGAGGAAACCTGATGGAACTGACCCCCCGAGAGAAAGACAAGTTACTGCTGTTTTCAGCAGCCATGCTGGCAGAGCGGCGAAAAGCGCGAGGGCTGAAACTGAATTATCCCGAAGCCATGGCCCTGATCAGTATGGAGATTATTGAAGGGGCTCGCGACGGACGCACCGTCGCCGAGCTGATGAGCCATGGTAAAACCATTCTGGGGCGGGATGACGTGATGGATGGCGTGGCGGAGATGATTCACGAAGTACAGGTTGAAGCCACTTTCCCGGATGGCACCAAACTGGTGACCGTTCACCACCCGATTACCTGAGGTACCACATGAAACCCGGTGAAATACTTTGCGAAGAGGGTGAAATCACCCTGAACCAGGGGCTTGAGACCCGCGAGATCAAGGTAACCAATTCGGGAGACCGCCCGGTGCAGGTCGGTTCTCACTATCACTTTTACGAAACCAACCCGGCCCTGCACTTCGAACGCGAGTCCACCCGTGGCTTCCGGCTCAACATTCCTGCAGGCACAGCCGTGCGTTTTGAGCCCGGACAAACACGTACTGTTGAACTGGTGGCTGTTTCCGGAAAGCAAACCCTCTATGGCTTCCGCGGCGAGGTCATGGGCCCTGTATAGCCTGGGTCACCCGAATAACTGAAGGATCGGATCATGAAAAAAATTACACGCGATGCCTATGCGGATATGTATGGCCCCACCGTGGGTGACCGTGTCCGGCTGGGGGATACCGAGTTGTTCATCCGAGTGGAAAAAGATTACGCCGAATACGGCCATGAGGTGAAATTCGGAGGCGGCAAGGTCATCCGGGATGGCATGGGTCAATCCCAGGAAACCAATCAGACCGCTGTCGACCTGGTCATTACCAATGCCCTGATTCTGGACCACTGGGGCATCGTCAAGGCCGATATCGGGATACGCAACGGCCGCATTGAGACTCTCGGCAAGGCAGGAAACCCCGACATCCAGAGCAATGTGGACATCATCATCGGGCCCGGAACCGAAGTCATTGCCGGAGAAGGCATGATTGCCACGGCCGGGGGCATTGATGCCCACATCCATTTCATCTGCCCGCAACAGATCGAAGAGGCCCTGATGTCTGGCGTGACCACCATGATTGGTGGGGGGACTGGTCCGGCGACCGGAACCAATGCGACCACCTGCACACCTGGCCCCTGGAACATTCACCGGATGCTGGAATCCGCGGAAGCCTTCCCGATGAATCTGGGCTTCCTGGGCAAGGGCAATGGCAGTCTGCCAGAGGCGCTGAACGAGCAGATTGAAGCCGGTGCCATGGGACTCAAACTTCACGAAGACTGGGGTACCACGCCCGCTGCCATCGACTGCTGTCTGAGTGTTGCGGAAAAATACGATGTACAGGTGGCCATCCACACCGACACCCTGAACGAGTCCGGTTTCGTGGAAGACACCCTCGCGGCCTTCAAGGGGCGGACGATACACACCTATCACACGGAAGGTGCCGGTGGCGGTCACGCCCCGGACATCATCAAGGCCTGTGGTGAATCCAACGTTCTGCCCTCTTCCACCAACCCGACACGCCCTTACACCATCAATACCGTCGATGAGCATCTCGACATGCTGATGGTGTGTCACCACCTCGACCCGGACATCCCGGAAGATGTGGCCTTCGCCGACTCGCGTATCCGCAAGGAAACGATTGCGGCAGAAGACATCCTGCATGACATGGGTGCCTTCAGCATGATTTCTTCGGACTCGCAGGCCATGGGCCGTGTTGGGGAAGTGATCAGCCGCACTTGGCAGACGGCTCACAAGATGAAAGTTCAGCGTGGCCCGCTGCCGGAAGACGACGGCAAGAGTGACAACTACCGGGCGCGCCGCTATATCGCCAAATACACCATTAACCCCGCCATTACGATGGGCGTGGCGCATGAAGTGGGATCCCTCGAACCCGGTAAGCTGGCTGATATAGTGCTGTGGAAACCCGCCTTTTTTGGCACCAAACCGAGCCTGATTCTCAAGGGTGGCTTTCTTGCAGCCGCCGCCATGGGGGATCCTAACGCCTCCATTCCAACACCACAGCCAGTACATTACCGACCGATGTTTGGTGCCTTCGGCGGCACCCTGCCAAAAACCCGTATGACCTTTCTGTCAGCGGCCGCGATAGATGCCGGGGTTCCGGACAAGCTGGGCCTGAAGAGCCTGATCGGCTGTACCCGGGACACCCGCTCGATCACCAAAAAAAGCATGGTTCTGAACGACCTGATGCCTCAGGTTGAGGTAGACCCGCAGACTTATGAAGTACGGGCCGATGGCCAATTGCTGACCTGTGAACCCGCTGATGTGTTGCCACTGGCGCAGCGCTACTACCTGTTTTAACGATTGAGTGGATGGAGCCAGACTGATGTTGCGCATTACCCGAAAACTGGATAAGCCGCTGGTATCTGTGGATGGGCCCGCCAGCCAGGCGGTCACTCTTTCTTTGCCCTATGACGACAGAAAGCGCGGTCGCCTGAGTTGCACCCTGAGTGATGGCCGCGCAGCAGGGCTCTTTCTTGAGCGGGGCCGGACACTGCTTGACGGCGATCTGCTGCAAGCCGAAAACGGTGAACTGATCCGTATACAGGCTGCCCCGGAACCGGTGGTCGAAGCCCACGCCGATGACTGGGAATCGTTTGCCAAAGTCTGCTATCACCTGGGCAATCGCCACGTACCACTGCAGATCGGTCAGCTCTGGCTGCGCTTCCAGCCCGACCACGTACTTGAAGACATGGTTCAGCTGCACGGCCTGAGGACCGGGCAAGCGCTGTCGCCTTTCCAGCCGGAATCCGGAGCCTATGGCGCACATGCTCACGGACACTCACATGAGCATCCGCATGGGCACTCACATGAGCACACCCATGAACATTCGCAGGGGAACTCATGAGCAGGGGCAGCTCCCAGGCCCTGCTCAGGCTCCTGCACCTTTCCAGCCCGGCTTTGCCTGTGGGCTCTTTTGCCTTCAGCCAGGGGCTTGAATGGGCAATTGAACAGGGTGCCATTGATCAGGAAGAATCCCTTTACGAATGGTGGCACGGACTGCTCACCGAGGGCCTGGCCTATACCGATATTCCCGTGCTGCTGAGGCTGCACCGCGCTTTTGCCGGAAAGCGAACAGATGAAGCACAGCGCTGGAACCGCGAGGTGCTCGCCATGCGGGAAACGGCGGAATTGCGCGAGGAAGACCTGCAGGTCGGCCAGGCACTGATCAAGCTTCTCGAATCACTGGGAATCGATGAGGCTTGTCACTGGAGGCGATCGCCTACCAGTTGGCTGACCGCCTGGAGCCTGGCCGCCACACAGTGGCAGATTGACGAGAGAGACAGCGCCCTTGGTTTTCTCTGGGCCTGGCTGGAAAACCAGGTCGTCGCCGCAGGCAAAATTCTGCCGCTGGCCCAGACACCGGCGCAACGCTTGCTGATGCGTCTGGAGCCTTCAATTCTGCAGGCATGGGAGGCCGGCAAGCTTTGTGAAGACGAGGATATCGGTCAGTCACTGCCTGGCTGGGTACATGCCTGCGCCCGACACGAAACACAGTATTCACGACTATTTCGATCCTGATATGAACTGGATGAGGACAATATGAGTAATCAAACCCTTCGCGTCGGTATCGGCGGCCCGGTCGGCTCCGGCAAAACGGCCCTGGTTTCCGCGCTCTGTAAAGCACTCCGCGAACGCTACAATATCGCCGTGGTAACCAACGACATCTACACGCAAGAAGATGCCCAGTTCCTGATCCGTCACGAAGCCCTGTCAGAAGACCGGATTCTGGGGGTGGAAACCGGGGGTTGTCCGCATACAGCCATCCGGGAAGATGCTTCGATGAACCTGGCGGCGATTGACCGGCTGCACGAGCGTTTCGAAAACCTGGACATGATTCTGGTGGAAAGTGGAGGTGATAACCTCAGCGCCACCTTTTCACCCGAACTGTCAGATCTCACGCTTTATGTGATTGATGTCTCTGCCGGTGACAAGATTCCCCGCAAAGGAGGCCCGGGCATTACCAAATCCGATCTGCTGATCATCAACAAGACCGATCTGGCTCCCCTGGTGGGTGCCTCGCTGGAGGTGATGGACCATGACGCACGCAAGATGCGAGGAGACAAACCGTTTATCTTCAGCAACATGAAATCGTCTGAAGGCTTGCAGGAAATCATTGCATTTATTGAAGACAAAGGCATGCTGAGATCCGCCGCCTGATTCAACCCATTCAACAGGAACTGTTATTATGTCTAAAAATCTGATTCAAAAAACTGCTGTGGCGGGAAGCCCGCTCTGGCTCATGGCCTCTGTGCAGACTTTTGCCCACTCTGGGCCACACGCCGATCATTCCGGTTCCCTGCTCAGCATGCTGGTGCACTTCTTCAGTGAGCCCGATCATGCCCTGATGCTGTGTGGCTCGGTAGTCATCGGAGCCGTCATTGCTTATCGCTGGCTGAAGCGCAAGCAAGACTCATGAACCTCGAAGATATCCGTAGGAACTACACCCAATCCGGGTTGCTCGAGTCTGATCTTGACCCCAGCCCTTTTGAACAGTTCAGAAGCTGGTTGCAGGTGGCTGTAGACACCAATCTCAACGCTGACCCCACGGCCATGACCGTGGCCACCGTGGGCGAAGATGGCCGCCCGAGCCAGCGCGTCGTTCTGTTGAAACAGATGGATGACAAGGGCTTTGTTTTCTATACCAACCTGGGCAGCCGAAAAGCACGCGAAATAGGCGGAAACAATCAGGTTTGCCTGCACTTTGCCTGGCTGCCACTGGAGCGTCAGGTCATCATTTACGGCAAGGCAGAACCCCTGTCGATTGCAGAAGTCACGCGTTACTTCGTAACCCGGCCCAGAGACTCACGTATTGCGGCCTGGACCTCCCGCCAGAGCCACAAGATTGGTTCCCGGCATTTGCTGGAAACCGCATTCCAGCAGATCAAACATCGTTTTCACGAAGGTGAGATTCCGCTGCCCTCTTTCTGGGGCGGGTTCCGGGTCGTTCCCAGCGACATCGAGTTCTGGCAGGGTCGCGAAAACCGTCTGCATGATCGCCTTATGTATCATCGGCAAGCAGATGACAGCTGGACCATTGAAAGGCTCCAACCCTGAGTCATGTGGTTTATCCCCTGCCGTGCTGGCCGTTTTCATCGGCTGTGCGGCTTCCCTGGGTGCCGTGCTCAGCTACCTGCTTTCAGCAGCCTATGGTCACGTAGACTGGTGTGTACCCTTCTGGGAGAGTTGCAGTTCCATCAGCAAGGCGGGCCGCAAGCCACCCGCCTTTTTCGTGTTCAAAGCGTTTTTTCTGCCCGTCGCGGGACTCATGCTGGTTTACTGGCCTCTTGTCGAAATCTGGCTGCGGCATCTGGAGGGGCGTAGCACCGGCATCAGATCCTGGTTGACCGGATTGGGCGGCATCGCGGCTCTGGCCCTGATTCTCTATAGCACCATGCTGGGTGCCGTGGGTCAGCTCTATCAACTGCAACGCCGCATCGGCATCATACTGTTTTTCGGGTTCACCGCCTTTGCCCACCTGATCATGCTGCACCGGCTCTGGCGTCTGCCAGGCCCCCTGCGCCCGCCATTCACGAATGTACAGCTGGCGCTTTCACTCCTGTTGCTCATGGGCGGGCTGGCCAACTCGACCCTTGCGGTCGTTATGGGTGATGATTTTGACCGGCTGGAAGATGCCATGGAATGGTGCTTTGCCCTGGTCATGATCAGTCAGTTTGTGGTCACCGGGCTGGCCTGGCGGGCCAGTGGATTTACCCTGATGCCCACCCGATAAGCTGAATGTGATTCAGGCGGTGTAGCGTGTAACGCGATTGCGTCCATCAATAAAATCCACCTCAAAAAGACGGAATGGACGTGAGCGCCGAACCTTGCTGGTGAAGGCGATAAAAGCATCCAGGTCTCCACTGTCTCCACTGTCTCCTCGGACTCCACGCTTGAGCGCATGGTTCTTACTCAAGATGTCTTCCCAGAGCACAGGAGACAACATCAATGAAAGGTCAATGTTCATCAGGTCTGCAAAGGCCTGATTGCAATACAATAATCTTTCGTTGCAATCGAACTCTGCTCAATAACCGAGTTGGTGACTAAACTTCGAAATAGCAGTTACCTTTTCTATACACAGGTACCCGCCCCCCCCCGAACCACGGTGGTATATTGTTGATTTTTGGTCATCGGAATGTGCCACAAGTGAAACGTGTAGCCTGGCAATCAGGGTCAGCAAGAGGCTTACGGGTTCGGCCCCTGCCCCTTAGTGTGGTCGCTTTTATCATCTGTACACTGCCTGGACTGGCCCAGTCCGGCCAAGTGCTCGACATTGCTGAATGGCCCCCTTATATCACCGAGTCTGCAGAGGGTGGTGGTCTGCTCTCACAGATTACCGTTAGAGCCCTGGCAGAAAGCAATATTGAATCCCGGCTGGTCTTCAAGAGCTGGCCGCGTGTGACTTTTGATATTGACAACAATCAAGCCGTCTCTTTCGGTTGGATTCCCAATACCGAGCGCCAGCAAAAATGGTTGTACTCGGACATCATTCTGGAGGGCGTGACCGGCTTCTTTTACCATCAGGAAAATCCGGTTACATGGCAATCATTGGATGATCTCAGTAACAGAGTGATTGCCGTCTCTGCAGGCTACAGCTACGGTGATCGTTTTGACAGCGCTCGGGGGCGCCTGACATTGCATGAAAACAATAATGATCTGACCAACCTCCGCATGCTGATTCGCCAGCGTGTAGATCTGGCCATCATGGACCCCCTGGTCGGCCGATTTCTGATTGACAAACATATTGACGATGAACAGGCCGAAACGCTGATCTTTGACTGGGACAACCCGGTCCATCGGTACACCCTGCACCTGGTCTGTTCACGCCAGTCAGAATCCTGTGAGTCACTGATCACTGACTTCAACTCGGGCCTTCAGCGCCTGCGGGAAAGTGGCGAGTACAAAGCCATGCTGCGCTCTGCCTATGGGCCGGTCATGCCCTGATTGTCATAGAAGCGTCACCTCCTGTTCATAACTCCTGACTACCATTAGAAATTAGTTAGCGAGTAAAACAATAAAGGAGCAACGCACCTATGAGAAAAGTGGTTTTAGCTGGCGCAGCCGTTCTCACTCTCGCCCTTAGTGGCTGTCAGCAGCACTACACCAAAGAAACGCAAACTAGCACCACAGCACCTGCCGAGAACAAAGCGGCTGCCCTGTCTGCCGAACAACCCAAATCACTCTACGAGGCCCACCAAGACGGTCGCATCTATCTGTTCTATGATCACGAGTTGTTCATGGACTTCATGAAAACTGGGCACACCGCTTACATGTTCAGCCGTATCGGTGCCGGTCCCGGAGGCGAGACGATGGTGTTTGCCCTGACGGATGCCGACAAGAAAAAACGCAGCGGCATCACAAGCGTTGAACTGGTCGACGGAAAAATGATGCCTAAAGCTTTCTATGGCGAAACACTGCATGATGGGCGCGTTTATGTATTCACCGACTACGAACTGATGCAGAGCTTTCGGAGAACCCATGAAGCAGCCTACCGCTACACCGATATTGGTTCAGGCTACGGTGGCAAGACTGTTGTCTATGTTCTGACCAAAGAAGCGAGTAAGGAAAAACCAACGGCAGCCATAGCCATGTTTAAAAAGCACATGGCAATGCAATAAGCCTGCAGCCAGAGCGGTCAGTTCAGACACACGGCGGGCCGCTCCGTCTTCTGCAAATCAGACCCTGACAAATGGCTCCCCAGTGTCCACCACCTGGCCTTGCTAGAGGTCCCAGGCTTATCATCATGCTGGCGATTCTGACTTGCCTGTCTGCCTGCAACTCTCTTTTCACCTTTCCGGTTGAGCGCTCACAGCAGGAACGCTTTGCCATGATTCCGGTCACTGACGCGCCTGTTAAGGCGCCGCTGCGCATTTACTGGGACGAGCATGCCATTCCCTTTATCGAAGCCGAACACGATGAGGACCTGGCTTTTGGTATTGGCCTGGTTCATGCCCACCTGCGCTGGGGCCAGTTGGAGATGCTGCGTCACCTCTCACAAGGCCGTATCAGCGAACTGGCCGGCCCGATTCCCCAGCTCGCAAGCATTGATCAGGGCATCCGCACAATCAATTTATGCGCCGCTGGTGAAGCCAGCCTGAAGGTCATGCGAGCGGAAAGCCGCCAATGGCTCAACGCCTACCAGAATGGCCTGAACTGGTACATCAGTCACCAAACAACCCGACCTGTCGAACTTCAGTTTTTTGACCTCCAAGCTCAGCCTTTTTCTCAGCGGGACTTGCTATGCATAGCGCGTCTGGCCTCTGCTGATTTATCCTGGGGCACTTACTTTAAGTACCTGAAAATGGCGGAGCAGTACCCTGACTGGCAAACTGCCTTCAAACACTCTCTCACCAAGTTAAGCAGCGATTCAGCCAGTTACCGCAGCGTCTCATCTGGCGAACTGGGAGACCTGCTGCAGCAGGTCAGCAAATCTGGCAGTAACTCGGCCGTTGTGGCCGGCTCCCGATCCGAGACAGGGAGTGCTTTGATTGCCAATGATCCACACGTTGGCCTCATGCTTCCCAACTTCTGGCTGCTAATCGGACTGAAATCCCCTTCCTACCATGCTGTCGGGTTAATGATTCCTGGTGTGCCGGTACTGGGTGTTGGCCGGAATACCGATATCGCCTGGGGCGGAACCAATATGCGAGCGATCAGCAGTCACCTTTACGATGTCACTGATCTGGCGGCTGAACAGATCCAGTCCCGGACTGAACGCATCAAGCGGCGTAACTGGTTTGGCAAGGAAGTCCAGATCCGCGAAACCGAATTTGGCCCCATACTGACTGACATCCCCTATTTTGACCCGGATAAATCCACTCGTACGCTGGCTATTTCCTGGCTGGGTCGGAACGGTTCTGATGAGATCGGTGCTTTCCTGGATGTTGCCCGCGCCAGGAGTTGGCTCGAGTTCCGGAATGCTTTTGACTCTTACCAGGTTTCAGCCATGAACATGCTGTATGCCGATCGTCATGGAAATATCGGATTCGTACCCGCCTATGGTTTGCCTGTCCTCAAGAATCCTGAGCAAACACTTGACCTCGTAAAGACTCGAGACAATCCGGTTGTAAACATAAGAAAACCGGGGCAGCAGCCCAACCCCTTCAACCCTCCATCGGGCTATATCGCCTCGGCCAACAACAAGCCCTTCGCCTCCACCGACATTCCCTATGCCTACGGGTATGCCAACAACGATCGCTTCGAACGCCTGGAGGCTCTTCTCAAGGAAGACCCCAGGATCAGCGTTGACAGTTTAAAGGCTTTACAACTGGACACTTACTCCAGAAATGCCCATCAGTTGACAATGCTTCTGACCGATCATCTGCAGCTAGATGACTTTGGTGAGCAGCAAAAACTGTTCAGTCTACTGCATGAGTGGGATGGCCATTTCAGCCAGGACAGCCGTGGCGCGGTAGTGGCTGAAACCGTGCTCTACTATGCCTGGCAGTCTTATATCAAAGAACGGGCGCACTCACCGGCCATGCAAGCCTATCTGCAGGACTATGGGAACTGGAAACCCGAGTTACTCGCCTGGATCGGGCTCAAGACAGAAAAAGAGCTCCTTGAGCTGATGCAACAGTGGCTGCAAAAGGCCAGTCCCCATGTTCAAAAGTATCCAAGCTGGGGCGACTTTCACCGGCAACGACAGATTCCGATGCTAGGCCTGATTCCTGTTATCGGGTCTCGATTTTCGCTGCCCGATTACTCACAGAACGGTAGCAATGACACCCTGAATAAAGCAGGACGACCATTCAGTCCCGAGCAGCAGTTTGTCACCTATGGGGCAAGTGCCCGACATATCAGCGACCTTTCGGCCCCCAACGAAAACTACTTCGTGCTGCACGGGGGGCAGGATGGCTGGCTGATGAACCCCAACCTGGCCGACCAGACCCGCCTCTGGCGAGATGGGCAGTATATCCGGATACCGCTGGAAATCAGCGCAGTAGAACGTCAGTTCAAGCGCCATGTAACGGTGCTCCGGCCCGCTAATCCCTGAATTCAGATACGAAGGGCTGACTGAGCCCGGGTTATCCCCTGCCCTGTCATCCACCGGAAACAAAAATGCCACATCGTCTCGCTAGGCTAAGAATCCCTCCTGAAAAAAACCAACAAGGAAAACTCATGAACAGAAAATGGCTGATGCTACCTCTGGTGGCAGCTCTGGGCGCCTGTAGTGGCGACGACGGCGATGACGCGATCCAGAGTCTCATTGAACAGAGCACCCTGGAATCCGGCAGTGCCTCTTGCTTCAAGGGCGGGCTGGAAATCCGTACCGGTTCCGATCGAAACGGGGATGGCATGCTGAGCGATGATGAGGTCGCTTCGACTTCAGCGCTGTGTAACCAGTCCGGCGTCAACACCGAGCGGAACTTCAATCGAATCGCCTCTTTCCCCGTCTGCTCGCACATCGACGCAAACTGCAACGATGATACTGAAACTGCTGCCGAGATTGTGGCAGCCAGTGAAGACGGCAACACCCTTATCTATACCAACAGCCCCATGGAAGAGGTGGGGTTTGTTGACATAACCGATCCTGAAAATCCCGCCCCTCTGGGTACGCTAACACTGACTGGGGAACCGACTTCTGTCGCCGTGGCTGGGGATAACGCCTTGGTTGGCATCAACAGCAGCGCTGATTTCATCAACGTGGCCGGTTCGCTCGCGGTCATTGATATCGCAACCCGTAGCCTCGTCACCAGCATTGACGTCGGGGGCCAGCCAGACAGTGTCGCAGTCAGCCCGGATGGCAGCTATGCCGCTGTAGTCATCGAAAATGAGCGTGATGAAGACCTGAATGACGGTGCCATCCCACAGTTACCTGCTGGCTCGCTGGTTATCGTTGCACTCAGTGGGGCACCGGCCTCCTGGACGGCGCAAACGGTTGATCTGACCGGTCTGGCTGACCTTTACCCGAGCGACCCGGAACCAGAATATGTTGACATCAACAGCGACAACATTGCGGTCGTCACGCTGCAGGAAAACAACCACATCGTTCTGGTCGATTTGAGCGATGGCAGCATCGTCAACGATTTCAGTGCCGGCAGTGTTGACCTCGAAGGGGTCGATGCGACTGAAGAAGATCCGGCCCTGATATCGCAAACGGAATCTCTCAACGGTGTACTGAGTGAGCCGGATGGTGTTGCCTGGATCAACAGTGAATATTTTGCCACTGCAGACGAAGGTGACCTGGATGGTGGTAGCCGAGGTTTTACCATTTTCAATACAGAGGGTGAGGTGGTGTACAACAGTGGCAACACGCTGGACCATTTGACCGCCCGACTTGGTCACTATCCCGACGCCCGCTCGGAGAACAAAGGGAACGAGCCAGAAAATGCCGAGGTGGGTATTTACGGGGATGACCGCTACCTGTTCGTGGCCTCAGAAAGATCGAGCCTGGTACTGGTATACGATGTCGCCGATCCGAAAAATCCGGTTTACAAGCAGACCCTGCCTGCCGGAGCGGCACCAGAAGGGGTACTTGCCCTGCCTTCTCGCAACCTGCTGATTGCCGCCAGTGAGGAAGACAACCGGGGGGACAAGATCCGTTCCGTGCTGAACATCTATCGCTATTCCGATGAGGCACCGGCTTACCCCACCCTGCGCTCCGTGGACCGGGCCGATGGTTCGCCAATCCCCTGGTCTGCCATGTCCGGTCTGTCGTCTGACCCGCTGAACAGCAACACGCTGTATGCCGTCGAAGACAGCTTCTATCAACAGAACCGCATCTTCACGCTGGATGTCTCCAGCACGCCGGCCCGGATCACCGCCGAAACCCGCATCGTTGACAGCAATGACGTCTTCGCCGCGGTGCCGGCTGCCGCACTCGCTGACTCCACGGTCGCCGAGGATGACCCAAGCCGCATCGATGTTTTTGATGTCGCGGATCTCGATGCCCTGATCAACGATGACAAGACGGTGAATATCGACCCCGAAGGGGTATCCCGGGCATCTGACGGTGGTTTCTGGGTCGTTTCTGAAGGTTCCGGTACTGTGGGTGATGCGGGTCGGCCGGTCAACAGCCTGAACTTCCTGTTCAAACTGGATGCCAATGGCGTGATCGAAGAAGCCATTACCCTGCCCCCTGCGGTCAACGCTGCCCAGCTTCGTTTCGGTTTCGAAGGGGTGGCTGAGTACGATGGCAAAGCCTACGTGGCGTTCCAGCGGGTATGGGCTGGCGACACCAACGTCCGCATCGGGGTTTATGACACGGTTGCAGATACCTGGTCCTTCCTCTTTTACCCCCTGGATGCACCCGCCTCGCAAAATGGTGGCTGGGTGGGTCTCTCAGACATCACCTCTATCGGTGGTGGCGAATTCCTGATTGTCGAGCGTGACAACCAGGGTGGGCCTGATGCGGCCATCAAACGTTTGTACCGCGTTGATACCGCGGGCCTCGTGGATGGTGACCTGGTTGCAAAAACCCTGGTGCGCGACCTGATGGATGACCTGGCGGCACCGGGCGGCCTGATACCTGAGAAGATTGAAGGGTCTGCCCTGATGGCAAACGGCGATGTCTGGATCATCAATGATAACGATGGCGTTGACACCAACAGTGGGGAAACCCAGCTGCTGAACCTGGGCGACATACTGTAACCCCTGCCCCGGACCAGCCGGCCCCGGATGACAATGGATCGCCATGATTCAACCGGGTGCCGGCTTCATAGTCGGGCCTTACTCGCCGAGGGTATCCCGCAGCCGATAGTAAGCAATCCCCATCCATTCCCGCAACGCCAGCTGACTGTCAGCCAGAGCATCGGCATCCGGTAGCCAGAGCAGAACTTCCGGTTGCCCGTGGATGGGCGCGCGGTAGTCCGTGGGGGCAGCAATCAGATCCAGATCAAAGGGCTCGAACAGGTAAAGGCTTCGGGGCATGTGAAACGCCGAGGTGACCAATATTATCTTTTGGAAGCCTTTCTCCTGTCCCAGTGCCGCTATATAACTCGCATTCTCCGATGTATTACGCGCCTGTGTTTCCAGTATCAGATGATCGCGAGGAACCCCCAGGGCTTCAAGTAACTCAATGTGATAGTCCGCTTCAGTGAGCAGGCCATCCTGAGGAAACACCTGCCCACCACTGATAATGATGTAAGGCGCCTTCCCTGCATGATAAAGCGCCGCCGCAAACGTCACGCGGTCGCCGGCGTCATTCATTTCCGCCTGTGGACGGGGTGGAACCGGGTGCAACATGGCTCCCCCCAGCAGGATGATGGCATCCGCTGCCGGCACCTCAGACACCACCCTGGGTGGAGACTGATTTTCCAGACTTTCCATCAGAATCTGAGACACCCGGGCGGTGGAAAACATCCAGAGACAGCCGATGGCCAGCAGGATACTGAGCATCGCCGCACCGGTGCGTTGGCGCTGCAACATCCAGATTGCCAGAACCAACAGCAGCAGAGACCAGGTCAGCGGGAAGAAAAAGTACGGAAGGAATTTGTTGAGAAACATACCAGGAATCAAGTTATACAGAAGGCTTCAGAGGCTGGTCCGGTTCCGGCAAACGCGAAAGGCAGGTCAGCACCAGCGCCCAGAACTCCGAGAAATCGTTCACCACCACATCCGGTTTATGCGGGAAACGCGCATCACCGGGAAAAATTTTCTGCAGCCACGGAAGGTCCCATTGGGCGCCGTTAAAAAAGACGCTGGTGATGCCGGCAGTTTTCGCAGAAATCGTATCGGTTGTACTGTCCCCAACATACCAGACCCCGGAACTCAGGGACGTCTCCAGATTGCCCACGGATTTGAGCAGAGGGTCCGGGTGTGGCTTCCGCAGTTCAGTATCGTCCCCACACACAACAGTATCGAATAGCCCCATCCACAGCCCATCTTCCATGGCTTTGAGTTCCACTTCAAAGAACTCGCGATCGCGGTTGGTGATCACACCAATCGGAAGCCCCAAGCCCTTCAGACCCTTTAACATGGCCAGGATGCGCGGTTCGAAGGGGAGCACCTGACCAAAGTAATTCCGGTAGTGACCGGTGAAGGCCCTATGCGCAATCTGCTTGGCCTCCTGATCGTCGCCGAACAACACTTCGAAGATATCCGTGCGAGAGATTTTGCGATCCGCTTTCACTTTGGGGTGCAGGGCCTGGTAATTTTTCACGTGCTCGACCAGCTTCGCATCATTGGGTGAGCGGCTGTTCTCCGGTTTCACCATACGTTCGGTCAGTCCCAGCCGGTCGAACTCCTGCAACAGGTCATCGACCGCGTGATACATGGCGTCCAGGGTATCTGCCAGTGTCGCATGCCAGTCAAAGAGAACAAGTTTCGGCGGTGTCAGACTGGCGACTGACGGGTGCCAGTCCGGCTCAATTCGCGGTGGTGGCAAAACATGGGGTGGGAAAGGTGGCGGCCGGGTGACGTCTATTTCCTGTGACTTTTCAGGGAAGCGTGCCGCCAAGAATGACATCAGGGCTTCAAAGCTCTCCACGGCACCATCCGGGCGGGTTTCCTCGAGTTCCTCATCAGGAACCTCACGTGCACCGCTATAAAACACGGCACTGATCTCCGCATTCCGGGCGGTCTTCATATCCGTGGGGCTGTCACCTACATACCAGATATCCGCACCGGCCTTCAGCCCGGTCAGGCGCAGTGCCTCGTGAATCACATCCGGCTCCGGTTTGTATTCAGGCACATCGTCGGCGCAGACAATGCAATCAAACAAATCCTGAAGGCGCCCGGAGTCCACCAGCTCCAGCTCGGGCAGAAGAAATTCCCGGCTGCGGTTGGTCGCGATGCCCAGCTTGATACCGAGCGTTTTCAGAGCCTTCAGGTACTCATAGACACCCGGTTCAAAAAGATGAACTTCACCGAAATGATGGCGGTAGCACTGGTTGTAGGCCAGGTGAGCGATGCGTTTGGCTTTCGTATTATCGCCAAAAACGGCATTGAAAATTTCGGTGCGCGACACGCGTCGCTCGGCAAGAATTTTGGGGTGTAGCTTGCGATAGATACGGATATAGCGCACCAGCTTGGCATCGTTGGGCGAGTGACACTCAGTCTCCGGTACCAGTTGCTCGACCAGACCGAGTTCCTCCAGCGAAGGTAGCATCTCTTCCATCGCGGAATACATGGCATCCAGCGTATCCACCAGCGTTCCGTGCCAGTCAAACAGAATCAGGCGGGGGAAAAGCATCTGGGGCCTCCGGGATTATCTTTTTCAAAGTATAGACAAGCAAAAAACAGCTGATGAACGTTGATTGCCCCGACTTTCTGAGGGGAATTCAGGAGAATTCTGAACTACGCTGTTTTTATGAAAATGCTTCCGGAAATTCCTGTTATGAACATACAAAACGGCCTGGCAGATCGGATGCGAACCCTTCTACTGCCATTTGTGTCACTCATCAGCCTGGTGATGGGGGGTTGCTCCACCGATCCCTACATCCACGACTTCGCCTATGAAGGCGATACCGCCAGGGTCGCCGCGATGATTGATGATGGTTGGCCGCCTGATCGTGCCAATGATTTTGGCAAAACCGGTCTGATGATTGCTGCCGAAAAAAATGATGTCGCCATGGCAAAAGTGTTTATTGACAAGGGCGCCAACGTCAACGCACGTACCACCGGTGGCTGGACTGCCTTGTACTATGCTGCCGTGAAAAAGGGCGGACCTGAGATAATCGGCCTGCTCCTGGACGCTGGTGCAAACGTAGACCAGGCAACAGATTCAGATAATTGGACCCCACTAATGGCCGCAGCCCGCTACCGGAATGATACTGAGGTGCTGAATCGCCTGTTGGATGGAGGCGCTAACCTCGAACAGAGGAACAAGTTTGGTTGGAGTCCGCTCATGCTTGCCGTATCTGCGGACAGTGCGGATATGGCCAAAACGCTGATCCATCGGGGTGCCTCATTTTCACACCGAAACCGGGATGGCAAAGACGTTTTTGAGATAGCGCAAAGCAAGCAGAAGGTGACGGTTGACTTTCTGGAGCAGGAACGTCAGCGATATCAGACTGAACTCGCCAAACGTCTGAAACGTGAAGCAGAGGAGCAGTTTACCAAGCGTCTCACGGAAGCCAAGCAAAGAGACCTTGCCCTCCCTGCCAATATCCGCCGTGATAAATATCTGGTGGCAATGTCGACCGCACTCAAGCAGGAAAAGTTTACTGATGCCCTTTTGTACGCCCAGCTACTGGAAGACAACGGCACGGCCGTGGAAGACTCGCTGTATTTTTTCTGGGGAGAGGCGCTGCTGAAGGAAGGGCAGCCGGAAAGGGCCATTGAAAAGCTCAATGTCTATCTGAGAAAAGCCGGTTCTTCGGGGAAATACTATACTCAAGCCCTGCAATTGCTTCTTGAGGCGGAAAAGAAGATCTGATGCCTGACGCCGCCGTCTGCGCCCGGTGATCGAACGCAGCCCGATATGACGCCGAGCGGGCCATTCCACTCAATAATGCTTGAAGGTTCCCTGGGAGGCCGAACATTGCCGCTGCACGGTTTCTGCCGCGACGGTATAGGTGAACATCACCGTTTTGCCCCGGGGACTATCGAGTGTGCAGCTGGCGCCCTCCCGGGAGCAACCGCCACTGATGATCTTGTTGGGTGCGATACTGCACTGCTGCCGAAACTGCTGATACTGGCTTTGCTTGTAGACAGTGTAGTCGATGCAGATCATCTGGGCCGCATTGTAACAGCTGATTTCGTAAACCCCATCATTAGCCTGGCTCTGAGTTCCGTAAGCATTATAAGAGCTGTTGGAAGACTGGGTTGAGGAGACACGGGAACTCACCTTGCCTACCGCGGAACCAATGGATGAGGTAACTGACCGTCCTACCTCAACATCTTTAGTCACCTGCGCCGCCACCGTGGCAAGCTGTTCTGCCGACACCATGCCGTCATTGACCAGTCCTGCACCCCCCACAATCGTTGCCATGCCTGCCAGAAACGCTGCATCGGAACGGTCCTGCTGCTCCTGACGCTGTTTCGCCAGACGTCTTTCATGTTCGCGCTGCCACTGGCTGACGCGCGTTTGCATCTCATTGTCCAGCGCCCTGACCTGTTTGTCCGTCGCAGCGAGTACCTGTTCGTAGCTCTGCCCTTCCTCCAGGGTTGCCGGCTGCGGGGCAAAATCCAACCCGGCATTACGGCACAATCCCACACGCTGGTCCTCAATACTGCCTGCCGCATCGAGCAGATCTTTGGACGGTAGCTGATAACAGCCTGTTGCCGAAAGTGAGCAGTCACATAGTGAGCGCAGCCCTGCCTGACTCCGGACAAGGCGCCTGCCCAGGGCATCAAGTTTGAGCGCCTCCCGGGCGGCATGGATATTGTCCAGACTGATTTCCGGCTTAGAGGCCACCTCAGATTTACCCGACGCTATCCCGGAGTTTGATAAGGATGCATTGGCAGGCTGGCCTGACATCAGGTTGTCCAGAGACAATCCAACGGAGCCGCCACGTTGCTCGGTCGCGGCTGGTTCCGTCATCAGGCCATCCAGAGACAGGCCCGAAGCACCGGCTTCGGGCAAGGTTCTTGGCCAAGCGCTAAACCAGTCCTCAATACAGCCGTAGCTCCCTTCACAGTGTTTCTCGACAAGCTGGTAGTCGGCCAGGGAAACCGGGTTCTGGCGCTGCTGCTGTTCGGTGCGGATATGCTGGCACATCCAGTCCTGGCACTCACTGAAGATCGGATCGCTGGGATCCCAGAGCCGGCGAAACTGGCTCTCAAACTGGCGGCTTTTCACCGGCGCTTCTGTCTTCAGTGCTTCCATGAAAACATGAGCAGCTGACTCGCCCTCCCGAAGAGTTCTGACGGTCTGGCAGAAGGGCGTGTTTTCGTTTAACCAGCCCCGCATATCAGCAAACAGATCAGGAACGGCATCGATCATATAACCATGGCAGGCACTGCGGATGGTCATATCCAGTTGAGTTTCAAATTCCTCCAGAGTCTGCTGCGCATGCACGGAGGTGGCCGTACTCAAACCGATCAACCCCAATATCACGGCCAGTAGAAAAGAGAGGGGAAATGAAATAATCGACATTGGCATTCTGTTCCGGTTAAGGGCTTACAGGCTGGCTTCCGCCTGAGACACAATTTCGAGAGCCCGGGTGTAATGTCGTGCTGATCGACCCTGCTCCAGGATATATTCGTAAAGCTTTCTGACGGCGGCGGAATACTCGCCGGTTTTATAGAGAGCCTCCCCGTAATAAAACTTGAGGGAAGGATCAGTGCTGACCGGGAGCGCTTCAATAAGAGGGAAGATTTCCAGCGCCGGCTGATACTGCTCGGTTTTGAGCAGTTCACTGAGCTGCAGCATATATTTGTCCCGGCGCACAGTCGCTGGAAGGGATGCCTCTGCAGCGAGTCGTTGCTGCTCGCGCTGTTCTTCTGACAGGCGTTTTTTTTCCGAGGCGACCCTGGCAGAAAGCCCCGGCGGCTGCAGCCACTGAGGAACAGAAGTCAGCAAGGGTTCGCAGTTTTCCAGGCTGAACTCTGCATTACAGACTGCTACCGACTCGCTGTATTTCGTGCCAAGAAGCGCAATTGCCGGCAGCGAAAGAAGCGGCTCTACGTACTCAAAATAGCCAAAACCATCCGTCGTCAGGGAGTCATCATCCCAGTTTTTCATTTCAAAACTGGCAGCAGACACAATACCGTCTTCGGAGTAAAAGCCTCTCTTGACGGCATTGGCTCTACTGGGGGTGATGATATCCCGAATGCTGCCTTCCTCACCCTCCACATCATTGGCCACAAAGGTGAAAGGGTAGTTCTCGCCCGCAAGCAGATGGAGCCGGACAAACTGACCACTCTTCAGCACTGCTACCTCGGTATCGTTGATACGGATGCTGACTTCGGATCTGTCATCAATCAGCAAGGGAGAAAAAAGGTACGCGTTGACGGCCCCATCCGGCTTGGCAAGGATGCTTTCAACTTCCTTCTTGGATTTTGGATGCGTGGCGCAGCCTGTTGCGATAACCGCAACCAGAACTGACACCAGAAAAATCCTGAACATCCGCAACATCCGGCTCCTGACATGGGGTTCGGCAACCCATTCAAATAAATGACAAACTATAGCCAATCAAGCCGGTTTAGATCAGGCTTTTATATGTAACACTTTGCAGCTTTTTTTAATCCAGAGCATTGTTCAGTACTGGCCAGGCGCAAATCAGGCAGCGGTTCTTTCTCGCCCCAATATCCAGCTAGCGGAGATAGCTTGCTGCCTGCCTGTGTCCCAATTCATGAGCGCGCCGGAAGTAGGTGGCGGCAAGGGTCCGGTCCGGAGAGCTCGAACCCAGACCGGAATCGAAAATCTGCCCCAGGTTGAACATTGCATTGCGATCCCCCTGATCGGCGGCCCGTTCAAAGAGAGCGATGCTGCGGGAGATATCCTGCGGAACGCCGAGACCATCGAAATACAGAGTAGCCAGCAAAGTCTCAGCGAGGAAAAAGCCCTGCTCCGCGGAAGATTGCAGCAGGGGCACGGCCTCGCCCAGAAGTTCAGAATTGACACTATTGCCAGAACGGGCTTCAGCCAGGTAAAGCGCACCTAGATGATACTGAGCAAATTCCGATTCGTTGCCCTGTGCAGCCTCTCTGGCCCAATATCTGGCAGCGACCGGATCCTCTGCTACGCCCCAGCCCGTGGCAAACAGCTCGCTCACAAGCAGTTGCGCTTGTATCTCACCCTGCTCTGCCCGGGACAGGAATTCAGGAATGAGAGCGCCCTGCTCCAGCAGATGCACCCGGATAATGTCAGAGAGTACGCCATCAGGAAAGCGGGAAAGGAAGCGTTCTGCGGCAGCCGGACTGTTCTCTCGAATGGCGTCCCTGAAAGCAAAATAGGCTTCTGCGGTCGGAGGAATTGCCTGATTACGTGCGATGGTTCCTGGCTCTGCCACCGGTTCTTCATCAAGGGTTCCGGTATGCTCAGGCTCAGGCTCAGGCTCAGGCGCCAAAGGCAGTTCGCTTGCTGGAACCGACTCCTCTATTTGTGGCATGAATGCGAACCAGGCAATCAGCCCCAATGCCAGTAGTATAGCCGGTAACACATAGAGAGCTTTTGACCTTCGGGTCGTTGCAGGCGCCCCTTGCTGGATCCCACCAGGTTGACTGCTTCCTTCAGGACTCACGCCAGGCCCGTTTGCCTGTGACGAAGGGGGGACCGGTTCCAGAAGCGTGGCGGAAAGAATTTCCGTACGGTTGTCGCCAGGCATTGCATTCAATGGAGAGTTCGAACTGGGTATCACCCGATCAGACAAGGCACTCACATCACTCAACAGAGCTTCACAGTCTGCGTAACGATCCAGGGGATCGTAGGCCAGCAAACGGTCCATCAGAGGCTGCAGCTTGCTGAGAGGGCCAGGCAGCAGTGGCCTCTGGTTATCATGCCGGTTGAGCGCAATTTCCGTCAGGCTGCGACCATCGTGGGGCACCTGCCCCGTCAGCATCTGAAAAGCCACGACCCCGAGGCTGTAAATATCGCTTCTCTGATCCAGTTCCTCGCCCCGAGTCTGTTCTGGACTCATATACCGGGGCGAACCGATCACCGACTGCACTGTGGTGATCTCAGTCACCTGGGTCTGATCACCAAGATTTCTGGCGATGCCAAAATCGGTCAGCACCGCCGTTTCAGAATCCCGGAAGAGAATGTTGTCCGGTTTGATGTCACGATGAATAAAACCCTGCTTATGGGCATAACGAAGCGCGCGCGCCATCTGTGCCAGAATCTGAAGCGCCTCTTCCGAAGACAGACCCTGCGCCAAGTGACTGCCGAGATCGCCCCCGGTCAGCCATTCCATGGACAGGTAGTAATTGCCGTCTTTCTGCCCCACATCATACACCGGTACGATGTTGGCGTGAGACAGCTGCCCAACGATGCGGGCCTCACGCAGAAAGCGTCGGCCGAAGTCCTCATCCCGTGCCAGCTGTGGGGTCAGGATCTTGAGCGCCACCGGGCGATCAAACGCGATCTGCACCGCCCGGTAAACCACCGCCATGCCACCTTCACCAATGCGCTCTTCCAGCCGGTAGCCGGGGATGTCCGGAAATTCAGCCATGGTCAGTTTACGAAGACCTCCAGGCGTCGATTCAGGCGGTGCTCCTCTTCGCTCAAGGCACTGCCCGGATACTTGGGATCACGCTCACCCGCTCCACGGATGGTCAGACGACCCTGCAGCTGCGGGTATTCTCGCTCCAGTGCCTCACGAATGGCCTTTGCGCGGGCTTTCGACAGCTCGTCGTTGTAGCCACGCTCACCCCGCACATCCGTATGTCCAATGAGTAGAAAAGAACGATCGCCATACTCTTCCTCAGACAGCACTGCGCCGAGTTGAGTCAGATTGGCGCGAGTCAGTTCATCCAGCTCGACACTGTCAAACTCAAAATTGATCGGCAATCTCAGGCGCGCTTCCAGCGGCGGCAGATCGTCTCCACGCAGCTGGGTAAGACGGGCGCTGGAGAGCAAACCAAACTGCTGATTCGAGAGACTGCGCTTGATCGATTCGCGCTCAATCGGCTGGTCGACAATGTTGAGATCGATTTCCTTCGCCTGCTCGCGGATCCAGGCGGGTGGTTCGGAATGCAGCTCCATCGCTCGCTCGAGCATGGTCAGTGCTTCATAACGCTGACCATTGAGCGCCAGAACCTGCCCGTAGCGCGCTACGGAAATGGCCAGACTGTCTGAGTCCGGCGCCAGATCGGCCGCTTTGGAAAACGCATCAAGGGCCGAAGGCAAGGCCCGCTGCCGCTGATAAGCCACCCCCATCAGGTGACGGGACTGGTAACTGTCACAGGCATTGACCGAACGCTGCAACCATTCAATGGCTTTTGGGAAATCCTGGCCGGCTCCGGCCTTCATTGCCAGCTGATAGTAGCGCTCACCCTCCGAGCGTTGGGTCTCGGAGCAGGTTTCGGCCACCGCTGTCTGCGCAGAGAGCAGAAGCATCAGGCCACAATAA
Organism: Gammaproteobacteria bacterium; assembly: GCA_030427465.1. Taxonomy (GTDB): domain Bacteria; phylum Pseudomonadota; class Gammaproteobacteria; order Pseudomonadales; family Oleiphilaceae; genus JADJWY01. Next base: position 30,298 of record JAUIAZ010000003.1, read on the forward strand.
AATGGTGCTTTCGTGTTCATCAGGAAACCCTTCCTCAGGTGGTTTGATTGGGGTCAACCCAAGCAGAGTGTAAAACGCTCCGCCGCCCTTGTCACCGAGGGCGGCGGCTTCCTTCACGAACGGATGAAGTCGATGAAGGAGTTGTGCTGGGCGTCCATGCTCATTCCACGACTGGCCCAGGATGACTGCATCGTGTACACGAACGGGTTGTAATAGTAGCTTGTGACCGGCTGATACAGCCACCACCAGCCGCCGTTCACAGCAGACAGCTCTTCGTTGCTCAGTGTTTTTTCGGTGTTGAGGTCTTTCAGTTCGATGTTAGCCATGATGTTTTCTCCCGGGCTTGTTTCGCCCTTATCGTTGGATTCGCGGTTCAAGTTTCCTTTGCAGCATCGGCTGCTTTCGGCTTCAGGTGCTGACTTTCTGCCGGGATCGTCCCGTTTGCCCTAAGCTTGTCTGGTTTATTGCCAGGGTCGTGCCAATCCGAACCAGTGAACGAAAAAAATTTATATCTCACTGTTTTTATTGTGTTAATTGGATGCACCCGAAAACAACTTACGGACAGAGACCCAATTTCCACAGAACTATTTTGTTGCTTTTTTTCTAACTGAGTTGGGCGTCAGATAACATAATTTGAAGGCAAGCGTTTAACGGTTTACACGTATAGGCTGACTCCGATATGCTGATTGCAATTGGATAAATGCTGAGCAGTTTTCCTTGCCAGCGAATGGAGTCACTCTTTTGCCTTACCCTCGTAAGAACGGCCCTGCAAGAAGGCCGCGACGTGTTTTCCCTGGCTGTAAGCTCGCCCTGAGTTTGCTGCTGACGGCTCCCTTGGTCGTCGCCGCAGCAGCAATAGAAGCGCCCGATGACAGCTCATCGGCTTCGCCTGACCCGGCGATTGCCGCACCCTCTCCTGGCGCAAGCCCGAAAACCGGAGAAAGCGCGGCCGAAGCCAATGCGCAAGGCCTCAGGGCCAAGGCGGCGGGCGACATCGACCAGGCAGCCAGACACTTCCGTCGAGCGATCCATCTGTCTTCGCTCAAGTCCAGATCATCGACCTCAACCCTTCCTCCCCGGGCAATGGATCAACACCGGGCAGATAACGTCAGGTATCGGGCCAACCTTGGTCGTGCCCTGCTGGAAACAGGTAACCTGCCGGCTTTGCAGGAAGAACTCAAAACACTGGATCAGACCCTCAGCGCTCCCGGTATCGATGCCGTGACTGTGGCTGAAATCCGAGTGGCCATGGCGGACCTGTATCGTCAGTCCGTCAACGAACTGTACGCGGATGCCAAACACCGACTGAGCGCTTTTGAGCAGTTGGAAAAAGCGGCCCAGGTGGCACCAGCGGGAGACGACTGGCTGGGCTCATTCATCAATGGCTACCGTGCGCATCTTTATCTGGATGAGCAACGGCCTTCCGAGGCCCTGGTTTTTGCGCGGCGGGCGGTCGAACAGGCGCAGCGGCTGCAGAGCGCCAATCCGCTGTATCGCTGGGAGTGGCTGAGCGCCAGAGCATTGAGTATGACTGGCCAGGAAAGGGCGGCACTGGCAACCTATGAACGTGCCAGCGAGAGCCTGCAGAAGGCCCGACGGCAGCTGGATGCGGATCCGGATGCATTGGAAAATACCGTTCGCCCCCTCTTGCTGGAGTACGCTGATCTGTCCTTGCGACTCGCGGCCAAGGCAGGCCAGGAGGAACAGCAGACCATTCTACGCAGCACAAGAAACGCCCTTGAAGCCATCAAAGTGGCGGAAGTGGAAGATTACTTCCAGGCACCCTGTGTGACGACCCATCCCAGTGAGCTGGACCTTCTTGAGAGCGGCAGTGCGGTCATTTATCCAGTCATTCTCGCAGACCGCGTTGAACTGATTGTCAGTATCGGTAATCAACTGACTCGTGCCACCTCACCGGTCAACCGTAATGAACTGACGGCCCTGGTGCGTGACTTTCGCCTGAATCTACAGGTGGATACCGCAACCCGTGATTTTATTCGCCAGGGGCAACAACTGCACGACTGGTTGATCGGCCCCATAGAAGCACAGCTGCTGGCGAACCAGGTCGACACCCTGGTGATCGTACCGGATGGCGCTCTGCGAACAATCCCCCTGGCCGCTTTGCACGACGGCCAGCAGTTTCTGGTGGAACGCTTTGCTCTGGCAACGGTCCCGGGTTTGACTCTGTATGACCCGCGTCCACTCAGCGCGGAGTCCGGCACAGTATTGGCCGGTGGTCTTTCCCAATCCGTGCAGGGCTTCAGCGCATTACCCAGTGTGGATGCCGAGTTGAATGTCATCGAATCCCTGTTACCCGCGCAAACGCTGCGAAACCAGGCTTTTACCAAATCAGCGATCCAGCGTGAACTTGAGGTGGGGGATTACAGCATCGTGCACCTGGCCACTCACGGACAATTCCGCAGCAGCTATGCCGAATCGTTTTTGCTCACCCATGACCAGAAGATGCAACTGGATGAGTTGGGCGAAACCCTGCAGCAGCGCAACGATCGCCATGGCGCCCTGGACCTGCTGGTTCTGAGTGCCTGTGAATCCGCTGCCGGTGATGACCGGGCCGCACTGGGTCTGGCAGGCGTCGCCATCCGCTCGGGTGCCCGCAGCGCAGTGGCTTCGCTCTGGGAAGTCGATGACCAGGCCACCCAGCAACTGATTACGGCATTCTATGAGAATCTTGCCCGTGAGGGCGCTCCGTCGAAGGCCAAAAGTCTTCAGTCCGCCCAGCAGCAGCTGATTGCACGCTCTGAAACACGTCACCCCAGTCAATGGGCCCCATTTCTTTTGATCGGTGACTGGCTCTAGGAGGCGTCGATGTCAAAGCAGAATTCAGCGAGTACTCGCAGCGGCCTGTGTCTGATGCTCTGGTGCGCTCTGGCTCCATGGCCAGCCAGCAGCCTGGCCGAAGTGACCTTCGATGGCAGTATCGGGCCGAATGCGGCCGGGACCACCCGCAGCGGTAACTTCCAGATCACCGAGGCCGATGGTCAGCTCAGCGGCAACAACCTTTTCCAGAGCTTCTCCGCCTTCAACGTCAACGTCGGTGAAACGGCCACCTTCAGCCACAGCACCGCCGGGGTGGAAAACATCATCAGCCGGGTCAGTGGAAACAGCGCTACACTGATTCAGGGAGGCGTACAAGTCGGACAGGACGGAGGCGGCGGCCTCACCCCAACGGCAGCGACCCTGTGGCTCATGAACCCCAATGGAATCCTGATCGGCGATGGGGCCGCTTTTGACCCCAACAGCAGCTTCCATCTCTCGAGCGGCAACCGCATCGGGTTCGCCAATGGCGACCAGTTTTTCTCCCATGAAGTCACCCAGAACAGCACCCTGTCTGTCGCGGCCCCGCAATCCTTCGGGTTCCTCGATCTGGAGCCGCTTCCTGGCAGCGTCGATCCGGGCGGCATTTTCATTGGCATCAGTGATGCTGGCAATCTGAATGCCCCACTTTTCCTGGCGGACATGGTCTTGGTAGGGAGCAGCGATGATGCCGCGCAGGCTGGCCTTCAGATTCTCGGCGATCTGGCACCCGGGTTTGACCAGAACAGCTTGCTGGCACCCATTGACAGTAGCCAGATCCAGGCTTTTGAATTGCAGATGCACGCCCTGGGCAGCGGAGGCTCGGTGGACCTGTCAGCACCAAACCCCGTCGTCAGCGATTCCGGCAGTGCCATTGCCATCAGTAATGCCAATATACTGGTCACAGACAACGCCATCCCCCGCCCCAGCAGTCTCACCATCAGTGGCTCAGACCTGCTCGTCGGTGACAGCTTCATTGAAACCGTCGGGCTGGCCGGTGCCGCCGATTTCCGGGCCGACCTCATTAGCACGCTGCAGGTCAGTGGCAGTGCACTGAAAACGCTGGCACTGGGCACTGCCAATGCGGGCGACCTCACACTGAGTGCCAACGGCGTTCAGATCACTGGAAGCCAGTTGGCCAGCATCGGGCCCAATTTGCCGGACATCAACGGCGCGACGGATGCAGGTAATATCCGCATCACGGCAGGATCAGCGGGCATGCAATTGAGCGATACCTCCCTGATCAATCAGTCCAATGCCGTCGGGGGCACCAGTGGAGACATCGAACTGGATTCCCTGGGCGATCTGGCCCTACTGACCACGACCGGTACCCAGAATCTGCAGACCGGGACCGAGGGCAACGCCGACAGTGGGGCCATCCGCCTCAGTGCGGCAGGCACGCTCAACCTCACAGGCAGTTTCAACCTCATCAGCAACACAGGCACTGATGGCAATGCCGGTGACATCAGTCTGACGGCAGCCAACATCAATCTCAGTGGAGACGCGACTGCCGCGAATGGTGGCATCGAACTCTCCTCCTCCACCCTGGGGGGCGGTGACGCCGGCCTCATCAGCCTTACCGCCAGCGATACGCTGAGCGCTTCCAATGTGAGCGCCTTCAGTATCAGTGGCGACACGGGTGCAGCCGGTGATATTGCTTTACAGGGAGGCAGCGTGACACTCGACTCCGTCAGCCTCTTCACATCCACCATTGGTACCGATGCCACAGCCGCTCCGGGCGGCGTCCAGGTAAGTGCCGGTGAGTCAATGAGCATCAGCAACTCCACCATTCAGAGCAACACCGGCGCGCAGGCTCCCGCCGGACAGGTTCTGATTGAATCTGAGGGCGATCTGACGGTGAGCCAAAGCAGCCTGCAAAGCGGTAGTACGGCGGATGGCAGTGCGGGGGATATCACCCTGCGCGCAAGTGACGCCCTGGTGCTCGATGGTGACGCCACTCTGCTGCTGACCAACTCCAGCGGCAGCAGTCAGGCGGGCGATATCACCCTGCAGGGTGGCCAGATTGCGATCATCAATGGCGCCATCATTCAAACCGCCGCCGAAGGCAGTGGCGATGCCGGTACCATTCAATTGAATGCCGACCAGATCAGCGCCCGTTCAGGTCGTATCGAAAGCGGCTCGCTGAATGCTGGAGGCGGCGATATTCTCCTGTATGCGGATGATATTCGCCTGGATGGCAACGCCGATACCGGGGAAATCGTCCTGCTGTTTGCGGATTCCCAGGCATCCGACCCCAATGGAAACGGCGGCTCGATCACGCTGGGAGACCCGGCGAATCCCGCCGAGATCATTGTCGTGCGCAGTTCCGGGCTCACGGCCAGTGCCGATCAGGGCAACGGTGGCCGGATCAACATCAACAGCGATGCCTTTATCCGGGATACCGGCTCGCTGTTTCTGGTGACTTCCGTGAGCGGCGAACCAGGGGCCCTGGAAATCAATGCGCCGGAACAGGACATCAGTGCCGCTGTCACGGAACTGGATGTCGCGCTGCTCGATGCCGTAGACCTGCTTGAGAACGTCTGCGACCGCGATGCCACTCAGCGCAGCAGTCTGATTCTGTCTCCAGAGGGGCCAGACCGACAGGCACCGGATCAGTACCAGCAGACACCTCCCTCCCCTGCAGGCGATGGGGGCAATAGCGATTCACAGTCGTACCGGGGTCCCTCTGCGGCCCCCACCCTGGCTTGTGCAGAGGTGGTGCATGATTAAGGAACAAGGATGTTGAAAAAGGCGCTCATTCCGCTCTCCATTGGCCTTTCATTGAACCTCGGCAGTGGCCTGAGCTTCGGGGCTGAACCCGGTTTTGGGCCAGCACCGGGAGCCGCTGGCGGTATCCGCTCCGACTTTTCCGGAGAATCTGCTGTCAATCGGCGCCCCGAATTCGAGCCTGGCTTTGAAGAACCGCGTTTTATTCCCAAGGTGCTCCCGGATCTGAAAGACCTGCCGGAACAGACGGCGGAGGAAGCGCCTCCCACAGGGCCTACCGTCACACTTGAAACCATTGTGCTACAAGGCTCAACGGTTCTGAGGCCTGAGGAGGTGGAAGCCACCATTCAGCCTTACCTGAATAAAGCGCTGAGCCCGGAAGACCTCCAGTCGCTAAGACGCGAACTGACCTTGCTGTACCTGTCCAAAGGCTACGTTAACTCTGGCGTCATTTTGCCCGACCAGATTCTGCAGAACGGAACTCTGATCTACCAGGCCATTGAAGGACGGCTGACGGCTATTGAGGTGCAGGGCAACGAGCATCTGTCCAGCGATTATGTGGCCGGTCAGGTCCGTACCGAGATCGCAGACCCTCTGACCCTGCTCTCCGTGCAGCAGGGTATCCGCAAGCTGGAGAGCGACCCACTGGTTGAGCGTATCAATGGACAACTGATTCCTGGCAGAAGACCGGGCGAAGCCCGTCTTGACCTGACCCTGGAAGAACGCGAGCCCCTATCCCTCAGATTCCAGCTCGACAATCACAAGTCACCCGCGGTCGGTGCTGAGCAGGCTTCCGTCACACTGCAACACCTGAACCTGACCGGCATGCGCGACCAGTTGATTGCCCAGGCGGCAGTGACCGAAGGACTCAGAACCGGCTATCTGGCCTACCGGCTGCCGCTGCTGAGTCATCGTGCGCACCTGGGGCTGTACTATGCCCGTGATGACTCTGAAGTGATTGAAGAGCCCTTCGACCGGCTCGATATTGAAGGGGAAAGTGAAAACTGGGGCCTGTCTTTTGATTACCGCTTGCGGGACCGCCTGAGCCACCAGCTCACGGCCTTCATCGGCATCGACCATGCCGCCAGCGAGACTGAACTGGACGGCCGACCCTTTTCATTTTCTTCCGGTGCCCGCCGTGGCGAAAGTGTTTCGGACAGTGTGCACATCGGCCTCGAAAGCATTCATCGCTGGACCAATCAGATCCTCGCCATTCGGGTGTCCGCCCGCAAAGGGGTCGACATCTGGGATGCGACACGGATTCCCGGCAATGCACCGACCCGACAACCAGACACCGGCGAAGAAATCCCCGAGAGTGATTTTCTGGTCTGGCTCACACAACTGCAGTTTGTGCAACGACTCGACCTGTTCAACAGTCAGGTTGTGATCAACGCCACTCGTCAGGACGCCATGGACCCTTTGCTGTCTGTTGATAAATTTGCCATCGGCGGAGCCGCTACCGTTCGCGGCTTCCGCGAGAATGCACTGGTGCGGGATAACGGGATGGTGGTCAATCTGGAATGGCGAGTACCGCTGTTACAGCAATCTGCCGACTACCGCGACTGGAACCTGCGCCTGATTCCGTTTTTCGACTATGGCCGCAGCTGGGATGAAGACAGCAAGCTCAGCACCCATGAAGGCGCCAAGCTCACCAGTATCGGTCTGGGGCTGACCGCCACGCCTTTACCCAACCTGAACACGGAAATTTTCTACGGCCACACGCTGGAAGACGACGATTACGAAACCGGGCAGGATTGGGACCTTCAGGATGAAGGCATTCACTTTGCGCTGTCCTATACCTGGGTACCGTAGCTCACCAGCCAACCGCTTACAGCGTAAGCCACAGGACGGTGGCAAACAGCGCCAGCAGCAGCGTGCCCAACAGAGCGCCCCAAAGGAAGTCTCTCGCGCCTGCTTTTTTCAAAGCGTGCCCCGAATCGGTATTCGCCCCTACCGTCAATTTCTTTTCCACCGGCAGGAACTGCCTTTGCTTTCGGTCATAACGCTCAACCACGCGATCCCACCGTCTCCCAGCAGCGGTCTCGGCAGATGAACTTCCCAGACGAACGCAGATACAGGTTGCGTTATCCCTTGTACCTGCACTGACAACAGACCGGACCAGCGCTTCGGCGAGTGTCTGTGCAGATGATGTGTGACTGAGCAGCACGGACAGCATCGTCTCCCCATCCAGAATATCCGAAACCCCATCTGAGCAGATGATCAACGTCTCCCGGCCTGTCAGGTAACCCTGGTTGAGCGAAACCCGGGGCTCCCCGTCTGCCATGCCAATTGCCTGATTCAGAATGTGTCTTTCGGGGTGCTGTTGCAGCTCAGCATGGCTCAGGCGGCCCTCACGATACAGGGTACGAACGTGCGTATGATCTTCTGTAAGCAGCCAGAGGCTATCGGGCGAGGCCAGATAGGCGCGGCTATCGCCAACCCAGGCCAGACATATCTTCAATTCCTCTTCTTTAGCGAGGCACTGCACCGCGACGACGGTACTGGCCATGTTGTTGTGTTGATCCAGAGAGCTCTGACGAACCGTTTGATGCGCGGCTTCGATGCTTCGAGTCAGAGACTCCCCCGCCAGCACCCGCTGATTCACAATCTGGCAAGTGAGTTCAGCCGCGACTTCTCCAGACTGATGGCCTCCGACACCGTCAGCCAGCACAAACAGCCCCTGGCTTTCATTGAGCAAAAAGGCATCCTGATTACTGGGGCGAGTCCCCGGGTGGCTGAAACCACCCACATCCCATGACCTGATTGACTGACTCATGACTCGCCCCTGCCTGCTGTGCTTACCTGAACTGTGCCGCCACCTGGTTTACCAGACCGGGTCCAGCTCTACCCATTCCCCATCGTTCATCCCGGCATCGGTGCGGGGATCATAGAGCACATCGTCTGTGCCCAGATAGCTACCATCGCTGTTAAGCCAGTGCTTGTTGGTATAAGACTCCACTTCATAGTGCTGACCGCTATCCGGGTTCACCAGAACCTGGCGCTCATGAATGCTGTCAACGGAACGCGAATGCCCCACATCGTTCATCTGCTGTCTTCTCTGAAAGCTGGCATGCGACTGATCCAGCAGGTCACTGTTGCTCTGCCCGATTGCCCGCGCGTTGCGCCCTGCTGATTCGATGGCGGCCATGCGCGAGCGATGCTGCTGGTGGCTGGCTTGCGCCCGTTGAGCATCCATGCGGTTCTTGGTGGCAAGCCATTGCTCGTTCACTTCGTAGTTCGACAAACCATAGAGCCAGTCCTTCTTATGCTCCTCAAAAGAATCCGCTGGCGACTCCAGATTCTGAATCTGCAAAGTCCAGTATGACGAATAGCTGCCGTAGGCGATGCTGATAGTTGCCACTGTCAGCACATGGGTCTGATCGTCTGACACCCACTCAATGCCGTAAGAACGTGTCTCTCTCTGAATCGGCACCAGTGAATACAGACGCGTGAGGAAGTGATGCATCGGGGCGGCCACTTCCGGCAATTCATACTGCTTCACCAGGCGGCTGCCATACTCTTTTGCCGCTGGCTTCAGCATGGTTTCAATGATCTCATTGATTGACATCGGGGGGCGCACCGTGTGCCCCTGCGCCTGCATCATCTGGTTCATTTCCGGGTTTTGGCTGAAGGGGTAGTAACCACTGGAAGTCTGCGATAATTTCATCCCCCTAGGGCCGATGAAAGCGTATTCGGAACCGGCCTTCTGCCGCTCCCAGCTGGATGGCAGAGGCATACGGCTGCTGACAACGCCCAACTGCGCATCCTTTTCTTCTACCATGGTTAATGATTTTGCCTGCAAGGAAGGCGCGATTGTCAGAGCCAGAACAAGGGCGGCAAAGATGCCGCCAATCAGATAAGTGTGTGTGCGGGTCATGGGATGATTTCTCCTTATCGGTTTCAGGCACTCAATCAAGAGCGCAGGTAGTCAAGGAAAGACTGATTCATCTGATCGTAGATCAGACCAGTAGATGCCCAGGATGACTGCAGACTGTAAGCAAAAGGATTGGAGAAATAGCTGACAACCGGGCGATACAACCAGTGATAGAAACCGCCTTGCAGGTTCGCAAGTTCTTCGTTCGCCAGAGTTTCCGTGTGCTCGAGATCGGTCAGAGTAATAGTGGCCATGATGTTTCTCCTGTCTGTTTCAATGTCAGTTTGTTTTAGCCGGCAGCCTCAGTGGCTGCGCTTACTGGGTATGTAGCGAGGTTGATGCCAACTCTGCCAAGCTCTTGCGATAAATTTTTATCTAATTGTTTTGTATTGATTTTATTTCGAATCGGTTGCCAACGGCATCAGCTAACCGGGAATAAGCGGTGAAATTTATGTTGCCAAGTAACAAACCAATTCCTTTTCAGTTGTTTTATCCGCAACTTTTCGATAAGACGTGTTGAGCTTGATAGACCCCCTCCCGAAAGGCGGCAGCGGTTCAGGCAAGAGGTATCAGACAGAAAATGTCAGTGTTATGCTCAGGGTCGCTTCATTCGATCAGCCAGCCCAAAACCAGATAGTCCAAAACCTTACAATCTATAAAAAGATACGAGCATCATGGATATAGCCGAACAAGAACCGAACAGCGCGACCTACGCTACCCTGAACGATTTGCTCCTCAGTCAATTTACCGCCGTTCGCGGCAGCTCCAATGATCTGTGCCAGCCACTGGAAACGGAGGACTACGTCGTACAGCCCGTCACGGAAGTCAGCCCCCCTAAATGGCATTTGGCTCATACAAGCTGGTTTTTTGAAGAAGTGATTCTCTCGCGGTACTTGCCTGGCTATCAGCGTTTTGACCCTCACTTTGGCACTCTCTTCAACTCCTACTACAAATCCGTTGGCAGGCATTGGATACAGGGCGAAAGAGGTCAGCTATCACGCCCCACGGTCAGCGAGGTTTTCCGATATCGTGCTTATGTAGATCTGCATATGGAGGCGCTGCTACAAGGGCCAGAGATCGAAGAAGAGCTGAAGCAGTTAATCATACTGGGCCTGCATCACGAACAGCAGCATCAGGAACTGCTCCTGATGGACATCAAGTACATCCTGGCGGTGAATCCGTGCCTGCCCGTTTATGACAGTCGTGATCTCCCTCGGGCAGAACCCATTGCACCCGAATGGCGGGAATATCCCGGTCGACTTGCCGAGATTGGTCCTAAAGGGGACTCATTCTGCTTCGACAATGAAATGCCCAGACATCAGGCACTCCTGAATGATCATGCCATCGCGCTGAATCTGGTCACGAATGGGGAGTATCTGGCATTCATGGCCGATGGGGGATATCGGCAGCCCAGCCTGTGGCTCAGCGAAGGCTGGGACTGGGTGCTGAAAAACCAGATAGACCGCCCGCTTTACTGGAAAAGTATCGAGGGGGAAAATCATGAATTTACCTTGCACGGCCTGCAGAAACTCGACCCGAATGCACCCGTATGCCATGTGAGTTATTACGAAGCCGACGCCTTTGCCCGATGGCGCCAATGCCGACTGCCCACCGAATTTGAACTGGAGCATTTCCTCCAGGAAAGCCTGCCATCGAAACACAGGCCCTCCCCACTTTACCATCCGCTATCTGCCGCAGAGCCCACTGGGCAACTCTGGTGCTGGTCTTCCAGCCATTATTCCCCCTACCCCGGCTTCAAACCCTTCGCTGGCATGGCCGCTGAATACAATGGCAAGTTCATGTGCAGTCAGTTTGTCCTGCGAGGTGGATGTGTCGCCACTCCGGCTGGCCACTATCGCCCTAGCTACCGGAACTTCTTCGGCCCCTCACAGCGTTGGATGTTTTCGGGAATTCGTCTCGCGAGATAGTGTTTACCAAGTGCCTATAATCCCCGGAGAGCAGAGGTACTTTTTTCTGGGAGCTGGCTTCCGCTGCGGTTTGTTAGCGGACCTTATAGGAACCTGAAAATCGACTAAAATATGGGCTGGATAGATCCGGTAGCGGGCGTTAGAGCAATAGAACAGTTTGGTTTGCAGGATACTGCTGTTATGCGTATTAGCTGCTACTCAATCTGACATCCTAAGATCTTGAGAGTGACCTGATCGTACAATTGCCTGTTCAGGTCAGCACCAAAAAAAGTGGCTAGCAAACTTTGAAGCTTGAAGTTTTCGGCTCTTGCTCGGAAAGATTCACCCACCGCACTGAGTAAACTAAAATTAGAAAGTTGAGAGGTTAAACAATTCACCGATCGATGGTTTGGCGTCAGTAATGGAACTGCCGCACATCTATCGACTTTTATAAGGTGGTTACAAAAGAATCAAGGCGTTTTGATTTCGAGGACAAATATCTATGCCAGATATCATTGATGAACCAGAGGATTTG
>JAUIAZ010000170.1 GCA_030427465.1 Gammaproteobacteria bacterium
TGATGCGGTTATCCAGTAACTTCATCCGCTTAAACCAAAAACCCGCTTCGGCGGGTTTTTTTTCGCCTGGCGTTTTACAATTCCCGCATGACTATTCCCATCATTTATCAAGACGAAAGCCTGCTGCTGGTCAACAAGCCCGCTGGTCTGCTGGTGCACCGCAGCGAGATAGACCGTCATGAAACCGATTTCCTGCTACAGCGCGTGCGGGATCAGGTGGGTCGTCAGGTCTTTGCGGTCAACCGTCTGGATAAACCTACATCAGGGCTGGTGGTTCTGACTCTGGATCGCAGACTGGTCGCCCCTTGCGTGACAGCCCTGCAGGCAGATACCTCTCTCAAGGTTTATCTGGCTGTGGTCCGGGGCGTCCTGCCTGAGAAAGGCGTGATCAACAAACCTCTCAAGCGCATTCGTGATGATCATGACCGACGCACAGGTCTGGCTGCCGCAGAAGAGCAAAGTGCCACTACGGCTTACGAGCGTCTGGCACAGTGCGAGCTGCCCTTTGCTGTGGACAAGTATCCCAGCAGTCGTTATTCCCTCGCGCGCCTGACCCTGATGACAGGCCGTCGGCACCAGTTACGCCGGCACATGAAATCGCTGGCCCACCCGATCATTGGCGACACCAGCTATGGCAAGGGGCGGCATAACCGTTTTTTTGCCAGCCACTTTGATTGTCCGCGTTTGCTGCTGCACGCCTGGCAGTTACAATTCAGGCACCCTGTATCCGCTCAGATGCTTAAGATCACGGCGCCACTGGACGAGAGTTTCCAGAACCTGATCAGGCAGCTGGACTGGACCTCGGCACTGGAAGCCGGACCCGGTTCCTGAGAGCATGACCCAATTTTTTCAGAGGAGACAAATATGGCGGGATCCCTGCAAGACCAGCTGCTGAAGGCCGGTGTAGTCGACAGCAAGAAAGCCAGGAAAATCAAACAGGACAAGCGCAAGCAGGCCAAGCAGATGCCCAAGGGACAGGTCACTGAAAATCAGGCTGCAGTGGCAGCTGAAGCTGCCAGAAAAGCCAAAGTTGAAAAAGACCGGGCACTGAACCGTCAGCGCGAGCAGGAGCAGGCAGAAAAGGCCCTCCTCGCCCAGATGCGGCAGATTGTGGAAGCACACCGTATCAGCCGCGCTGGTGGAGAAGCACCGTACCAGTTCACCGATGGCAAGAAGATCAAGAAACTTCATGTGACGGCAGAACAGGTCGACCAACTCAGCCGCGGTCAGATTGCTGTCGCGCGCCTGGGGGAGTCCTATGAGCTGATCCCGAGGAACATCGCTGAAAAGATCCGTGAACGTCACGCAGAGACTCTAGTGTCCTTGCAGGAGCGGGCCACGAACAGAAAGGGATCGGGAACGGAATCAGCTGCAGAAGAGGATCCTTATGCAGATTACCCCATACCCGATGACCTGATGTGGTAGGCAACAGCCACCAGGCACCAGGCACCACCATTTTTCTGAACGGGGGCAAGGCGTCACGCACCGTTCAGTAGATGCGTATGGGCTCGCTACCCTGAAACTCCCGATAGCCATCCGTGGCGGCGAAATGCACGGTAAAGCGATCGTTTCCTGCCAGCGCATAGGTCAGGTCACTGACGAAAATGAACCGCCCCCCGCTGTCGATCCGCCACAGCTGATTGAGTGTATCCAGATGAAAAGCCTGGCTGTCTTCCCGCCAGCAACCACTGTGGGCATACTCACAGCGCACACTCATCAGCAAAAGGTCGTCCCCGGCCGGATAGGCACGGGTGCCCAGGCGTAGCGCAAGGTCCAGGGGATAAGCCATAGCCGGAAGGGACCAGAACACCTCAAACAGCCCATCCTGGTGAGACGGGCTGACCCAGGCATCCCCCCCTGCCTGGTAGGTATCGACAAAAAAGCCCCCCCGAAAATGCGCGTTGTGGCCGTCCGACTCCTGACAGGCGATCAGTAAAGCGCATAACAACAATAAACCCGTTTTCACCAATGCATTCATGTCAAACCTCCTTTTCCGGCTAATTTGCCAGAGCGGGGCTGAACAAATCCTGAATCTGAATTTCAGGCTATGCTTATAGAATGAGCAGGTCGGGTAAACTGGATGAAAAACTGGTTACGCATAGGTCGCCGCCAACGTAAGAAAGGCAAGAGTCGTCAGCGCAATAATCTTGAACGCCGGGAAATGCTGATTCCTGCGGACAAGGTACGACTGGGCATGCGCGTCACCCGTCTGGATCGTCCCTGGGAGGAAACGCCTTTTCTTTTCCAGGGCTTCATCGTCAACCGCCCTGCCGAAATAGAGCAACTGAAGTCCTGCTGTGAGCAGGTTTACATAGACGCGCTGAAAGACCGATGGACACAGGAGGAATATCTTAAAGCACTGGATATAGAAACCACTGAGCCCCCGGTCAAGCGCAGCTTCATGCAGGAACTGCCCAAAAGCATTGATGCCTACCGCAACCTGAAGACCACTTTCCTGGAAGCCCTGGAACATATCCGGCAGGAAGACGCCATAGAGATCGGTCCGATAAAACCCGTGGTCGATCAGTGTGTTGAAAGCATTATCGCGAACCCCAGCGCGCTCTTCTGGCTGACCCGCATCAAGAACAGCGACCAATATACCGCCGAGCACTCCCTGAGAGTCTGCATTCTGGCGGTTTCTCTGGGGCGGCATCTGGGTTATTCCCGCAAACGGCTGGAACTGCTGGGTCTATCGGCCCTGCTTCACGATGTCGGTAAAATGAAGGTGCCCGATGCCATCCTCAACAAACCGGGGAAGCTCACTGAAGAAGAGATGGAAGTGATGCGCAAGCACGCTGAATACGGTGCCGACATGATAGCCCGCAAGCGTGGCTTGCCGGAAATCATCAGTCTGGTTGCCCGACATCACCATGAGACCATTTCCGGGGAAGGCTACCCTGCGGGTCTTCATGGCAACCAGATCCCCAGTCTGGCTCGCCTGGTATCGATTGTGGATGCCTACGATGCCATGACCAGTCGCCGATGTTACAAACCGTCCATGCCCAGCATGGAAGCACTCAGCATCCTTTACAACGGGCGTGGTCATCATTTTGACGCGCCCATGGTAGAAGCTTTCATTCGCATCGTCGGGCTCTACCCTCCAGGTAGCCTGGTGGAAATGAAGACCGGCGAAGTCGCCATTGTCGTACACACCAATCTGTCCCGGTTACGGCCTACCGTCATGCTGCAGTTGAATGCCGAGAAAAAACCCGTTCCCAGGCAGGAACTTGATCTCAGCGAAGAGGAGAATCATCATTACACCATTGTACGCTCACTGCCGAATGACGCTTACGGGCTGAATGTCAGCCACCTGATCGAAAGCATGAGTGAAATTCCGCTGCCCCACTAAGACCAAGCAGTAATCATGGCCATCACCTTTGACGTCCTTCAGGGCGAATCCATAGCGCCGTTTCTGAACGACATCGCACGGCTTCGAATTGAGGTATTCCGCGAGTTCCCTTACTTGTATGAGGGCGATGAAGATTATGAGCAGAACTATCTGCAAAAGTACCTGGAGTGTTCCGCCAGCGTCATGGTGCTGGCCCACGATCAGGATGCTATTGTGGGAGCCTCATCGGGCCTGCCCCTGACAGCAGCCGACGAGGCTTTCCGGGCCCCCTTCCGGGGGGATGAATACCGGCCCGGCTCTTACTACTACTTCGGAGAGTCTGTGCTCAGGCAGGACTATCGGGGCAAGGGCATCGGACACGAGTTCTTCAATCAGCGTGAAATCATTGCCAGACAGGAAGGTTATCTGCGCACAACCTTCTGCGCCGTTGACAGGCCACGACGTCACCCCCTGAGGCCGGCTAACTACCGGCCACTGGATGACTTTTGGGCAAAACGCGGCTACCGCAAACAGCCTCAAATGACCTGCCGGTTCGACTGGAAGGATATTGGCGACAAGACAGAAACCTCCAAAACCCTGACCTTCTGGACCCGGCCCTGAACCATGGCCATTCTGCTCGTTCTCGCCATTCTGCTTCTGGTTTTGCTGATCGCCGGCCCCCAGTGGTGGGTCAGGCACGTGTTGCAGAAACATGCGAGGGCGCGCAAGGACCTGCCCGGAACCGGAGGGCAACTCGCCAGACATTTGTGTGAGCGTTTCGGGCTGACTGATGTGAAAGTGGAAGCCGGACAGGAAGGCCAGGATCATTACGACCCTCTGGCCCGGACGGTACGGCTGAGCCCCAGTTTCTTTGAAGGCCGCTCGCTCAGTGCGGTAGCAGTAGCCGCCCACGAAGTTGGCCACGCCATTCAGCATCACCGGGATGAACGTCTGATGTCCTGGCGCACCCAATGGGGACCATCCCTGGCCCGGATCCAGCGTGTCGCCTCTCTGGTGCTGATCGCAGCCCCGCTGGCCGGCGTTCTGGGCAAGGCACCCCAGTTTTCGGTTTTACTGGTGTTGGCTGCCATTGCGCTCATGGGCAGCCGGCTGATTTTTCATCTGACCACACTCCCACTGGAGTGGGATGCCAGTTTTGGCAAAGCCCTGCCCATTCTCAGGCAAGGAGAGTATTTGCCAGAGAAAGACCTGCCAGCGGTGCGCTCCGTGCTCAAAGCGGCCGCACTGACCTATGTAGCCTCCGCCCTGATAGAACTGTTACAGTTCTGGCGATGGATACGGTACTGGCGATGAAAACAAGGAAGACGGTGGCTCACGGGATGACAACATACAGCATGTCAGCAACGATAAAACTCTGGATGGCAGCACTCATGATGCTGCTGACGGAAATCGCGATCGCAGAAACCCGGTTCTGTGTCTGGGACCCTATTGGCCGCGGTGGTGGCATCACCCGGATTGCCTCGGGGCTGCAGCCCTTCCTGCTGAAACAGGCGGTAACCATTGATGTGCAGTCGTTCGCGGATGAACAGGTCGCTGTGGCGGCCTTCAAAGACCAGCAATGCGATCTCGCCCTGTTACCGGCCAATGTCATCTATGACATGCACCCCTTCGTGACCAGTCTGTCCGCGGTCGGGGGCATCCGCAACCTGGAAGAACTGGACTTGCTCCTGGCCACACTGGCCTCACCCAAGGCCGCCCCCCTCTTCAGCGGACCCACCACGGAAGTCGCCGGTCTGCTACCTTCCGGGAGCATCTATGCTTTCCTGAGAGACCGGGAGGCCTATCGTATCGAGGATCTCCAGGGCAAGAAATTTGCGG
The DNA here is from genome assembly GCA_030427465.1 of Gammaproteobacteria bacterium. Classification (GTDB taxonomy): domain Bacteria; phylum Pseudomonadota; class Gammaproteobacteria; order Pseudomonadales; family Oleiphilaceae; genus JADJWY01. The sequence goes on from JAUIAZ010000170.1 coordinate 5,168, forward strand.
TCATGGCTTATGACCCGATCTCTGCGGAGCTGATCCGGCGTATAGGCGGCTCCCCCGTGGGAGCGACCCTGTATTCCTTTGCAGGTCTGTTCAACAGTGGCTCTGTTGATGTGGCTTACGCCCCCGCCCTTGCCTACGGTCCGCTGGAACTGTACAAGGGCATCGGCGAGACAGGCGGTATCGTCCGTTACCCCTGGCTACAGGGTTTCCTGACTCTGGTGATCCGCCCCGATGCACTGCCTGAAGGGCTGGGGCAGGCCTTGCGGACCCAGGTAGACTCCCATCGCCAGGAAGCTCTGGCCCTGATTGCCAATGCTGAAGAAGTGGTGCCAGCCAGCACCTGGATTGATGTGTCGGCAAAGGAAGTGACAGAAATAGAGCGTTCACTGGCAGAGATTCGCGGCGAACTCAAAGACCGCAAGATTTACCATCCCAAGGCCCTGGCCATCATGAAAAAGGTTCGCTGCAAAACCCGTCCGGAGCACGCAGAATGCAGCAGCAGCGGGGTTTGACGGACTTCCGTCGAATACGCCCTGCTGCCTTGGCAACTATTGCGATTTCCTGAGCTCGTCGTGCTCTTCAAGTTTGCGCTTCCAGCTCTGCTGGGACACCTGCTCTTTGGCCAGCTCCAGAATCTCGTGAACCAGATCCAGGATTTCCTGGTCCAGTTCAACCCAACTGTGTTCCAGATTCCGTGACAGGGATTGATAGGTTTCAGGCTTAAGCAGCATCGGGGCTTCGCTTACCAGCACGGCAAGTGTGTCTACGACCACATCGGCAATCAGGTCCTCAAGGTGTCGGTTCAGTGTATCTCCGATGAGCGGCAGGGCTTCCAGGCGCTTGAGGTCCTCATTCCCCTGCAGCGCGACGACTACACTCTGACGCAGACTGCGACTGAAGGGGTGGTCGAGACGGTTCTGCATGTCTTTGGACAGGTGATCCGAAAAGTTCTCCAGCGCCCCTTCCAGCCGGGACAGGCGGGGTTTAACCAGACGGTCCAGAACCTGCTGCCCCATGTCAGAGCCGGCCTGAAGATCCTCCTGAATGCCATTGATGACTTTCACAACGACCCGGTCGCTGAGTTCCTCCAGAAACACTTCATAATAGAAAACCAGAAAGCGATAGACCGCTGATTGCCGCATATCGATGATCTGATACTTCTGCAAACGATACAGTATCGAAAACAGGCGCAGGAAGCGCAGCATCCGGAAGGCTCCCAGGGGAATACAGCCCAGCAGGTCATACCAGTGGATGAACGGATAAAAGAACCAGCGGTGATAGATACGATCCCTTACTGCCACCCACCAGCGTAGCAGGAACTCGCTGAGGAAGATGCTGACAAAGACCAGATCAATGGGCAGGAAGTAGCGCTTCAGAAAATCCAGCGGCGCTTTCAGAAATGGCAAGTAGGCCGCCACAGCCTCTTCGATAAGGTCTACCCGGTAGAGGCTGTCGATAATGAGCAACAACAGATTGAGGATCAACAAGCCCAGCATCACAAGGTCCAGAGCAAACCAGACGCTCTGGCGGCTTTGGCGCAGGTGTTCAACGCTGAAATTGAGGAAACGGCCATTTCCCGGTGGATTGGCGTCTGTGTTGATGCGGGTGTTCGGGTTACTGTCAGGATTGCTCAGAGTAAGGCCCTCCGGTGTTTTAACCAGTATAAACCAAGCGGGATAAGGATGAGGGCCTGAAAGCAGAGCTCAGATACCGGTACTGAGCTGACCACCTGCCGCCCGGAGTGGACGTCCGTCCGGGCCCGTGATCCAGGCAACCAGGGCCAGGGTCGCTCCAGCCTCAGGGCCGTCTGCACTGAACTTCTCCCGCAGCGTCGCACTGACCTGTAACTCGCTCAGTGGCAGGTGCCACTCTGTCTGAAACGGCCGCTCGGCATACCCCAGCACCACAAAGTCATGGGTCAGGGTCCGCCCCCGGTTCTCCCCTCGTCTGACCTCGGTAAACAGCCCCGAGCGGGTCAGACCAACACTCAGACTGTAGGCTTCACTCTGTAGCATCCCCGGATTGTCCGCACGGGTGAGGATCCGTATCTGCTGGTCATGCAGTGTCAGGCTCAGCGCCAGCCCCTCGGGAGCGCCCCCACCAGAGGG
>JAUIAZ010000171.1 GCA_030427465.1 Gammaproteobacteria bacterium
ACTGCCGATGTTGGCGTCCTTGACGGAGGTAAGTACGCCTTCCTCCAGGCAACGCAGGGTTTCGATACTCTGAATGAACAGAATACGATCTTTCAGTTCCTGCAGAGGCATCTCCTGACTCAGTGGCTGATTGGTCCAGCGGTCGATCGCCCCTTGCCACAAGCGCTTCTTGCCTTTTTCCGGGTATTCGTAGAACCCCCCCCCACTGGCTTTGCCCGGACGCTGTAACTCCGACACCATGGCATCGATGACTTTTTCCGCCGGGTGTGGTTGATAGGTTTGTCCAGCAGATTCAATGTCCTTACGAGTCTGGTCACGGATATGCGTCATCAGGCTCATACTGACTTCATCCGATATGGCCAGGGGCCCCACCGGCATGCCTGCATAAAGCGCCGCATTTTCAATGGCAGCCGGATGAATCCCCTCACCAAGCATCGCAATACCTTCATTAACGAAGGTACCGAAAACCCGGGAAGTGAAGAATCCGCGGCTATCATTGACCACGATGGGAACCTTGCCGATCTGGATGACGAAATCAAAAGCCTGCGCCAGCGTTTCCTGGCTGGTCTCTTTGCCACAAATGATTTCCACCAGTTGCATTTTTTCAACCGGTGAGAAGAAGTGCAGACCGATGAAACGCTCGGGGTTGGCCGAGGCTTTGGCCAACTGGGTGATCGGAATGGTCGAGGTGTTGCTGGCAAAGATTCCGCCATTGACCAGGTTGGGCTCTGTTTCACGGGTGACGCTGGCTTTCAGCTCACTGTTCTCGAAGACGGCTTCAATGATCAGGTCGCACCCTTCCAGATCGGCTGCGGAAGCCGTGGGGGTGATATGCGCCAGCGTTTCAGCTTTCTGTTCTGCACTGAGACGCTTGCGGCTGACCTTGGTGGTGAGAATCTGATCACTCACTGCCTTACCTTTGTCAGCGGTTTCCTGGCTGACATCTTTCAGCACCACATCAACCTGGCGGCTGGCGCAGGAATAGGCGATACCGGCCCCCATCATCCCGGCTCCGAGTACGCCTACCTTTCTGAAACGACGGGCTTCGAAGTCCTTCGGTCTGGAATGGCCGGCCTTGATGTCATTGAGTTGGAACCAGAAGGTGCCAATCATATTTTTGGCTACCTGGCCGGTTGTCAGATAGGTGAAGTACCGGGATTCAATACGCTGCGCGGTATCGAAGTCCACTTGAGCTCCCTCCACAACGGCTGACAGAATGGCTTCCGGTGCTGGGTAGCAACCACGCGTTTTGGCTTTGAGCATAGCCGGTGCGATGGCGAGCATTTGCGCCACTTTGGGGTGGCTTGGGGTTCCGCCAGGCATTTTGTAGCCTTTCTCATCCCAGGGCTGCTTGCGACGTGGTGAATTCTCTATCCAGGCCCGGGCGGCAGGCAGCAGTTCTTCCTGGCTGTTGACCAACTGATCGATCAATCCCAGGCTCTGGGCTTTGGCAGGCGTAAGTTTCTTGCCTTCGATCAGCAAGGGTAGGGCTTTTTCAATGCCCAGAAAGCGCGGCAGGCGAGTGGTTCCGCCACCACCTGGCAATAGCCCCAGGCTGACTTCCGGCAGGCCCAGCTGCAGGCGGTCATCATTCACGGCAATGCGGCCATGGCAGGCCAGACACAGTTCCCAGCCCCCCCCAAGCGCGGTGCCATTGATAGCAGCAACCACGGGAACCCCGAGAGTTTCCAGCACTCGCAGCGGACGGGTAATTTTCTCCTGCAGCATATTGAAAAAACCTTCTGCATCGGCAGGCGTCACATTAATGAGCTCACGAAGGTCTCCCCCGGCGAAAAAGGTCTTTTTCGCAGAAGCCAGAATCACTCCTTTTATGCTCTCTTTTTCGGCCAGCAAGCGTTCAGTGACTTCACCGAAGGCCTCGCGGAAATCCGCGTTCATGGTGTTGGCGGACTGACCCGGCATGTCCAGAGTCAGGGTGACGATACCGGCGCTGTCTTTGTCATATTGAATGGCTGTCATCTTCTGCTCCGTCCTTAAACCCGTTCAATGATGGTGGCAATGCCCATGCCGCCACCCACACATAATGTTGCCAGACCCCGTTTCAGGTTCCGGCGCTCCAGTTCATCGAGCAGGGTGCCCAGAATCATGGCACCCGTGGCACCCAGCGGGTGCCCCATGGCAATGGCTCCGCCGTTGACATTGACTCGCTCCGGATCAACGCCACTTTCCTTGAGGAATTTCAGAACCACCGCTGCAAAGGCCTCGTTGACTTCAAACAAGTCAATGTCCTGCCAGCTCAGACCGGCTTTTTTGAGTGCCTTGAGGCTGGCAGGAGCTGGACCGGTGAGCATGATGGTCGGATCTGTGCTGGTAACCGCTGTAGCGACGATACGTGCCCGCGGAGTAAGCCCGTTGGCCTTGCCAGCCTGCTCACTTCCGATCAACACCGCTGCAGCGCCATCCACAATCCCCGAAGAGTTACCGGGGTGATGAACATGGGAAATTTTTTCCACATATGGGTACTTCTGACGGGGAACTTCGTCAAATCCCATCTCTCCCATCATGGCGAAGCTTGGCTTCAGCGTGGCCAAAGAGTCGACGGTGGTTCCGGCGCGGATAAACTCGTCCTTTGCCAGTACAGTCAGCCCGTTCTTGTCTGTGACCGGAACGATGGAGCGCGAAAAGCGACCCTCAGCCTGGGCGAGGGCGGCTTTTTGCTGCGACTGCACGGCGTAGGCATCCAGCGTTTCCCGGCTAAACCCTTCTATGGTGGCGATCAGATCGGCACTGATGCCTTGGGGAACAAAGCCCGTGTGCAGGTTGGTGGCCGGATCCAGTGCCCAGGCACCACCATCGCTGCCCATGGGGACGCGCGACATGGACTCAACACCGCCTGCAACAACCAGATCTTCCCAGCCCGAGCGCACCTTCATCGCCGCCAGATTGACGGCTTCGAGGCCGGAGGCACAGAAACGCGAAAGCGTCATGCCGGCAACACGTTCGTCCCAGTCCGCCACAAAGGCAGCGGCTTTCGCAATATCGCCGCCCTGGTCTCCGACCGGCGTGACACAGCCCATGACAATGTCATCGACGCGCGAGGTATCCAGTTGCTGACGGTCCTGTAAGGCTCTGAGTGTCGTGGCCAGCAGTTCCACCGCCTTGATTTCGTGGAGCGAGCCATCCTTTTTCCCCTTGCCTCTGGGGGTCCTGACCGCATCATAGATATAGGCTTCAGTGCTCATATTGATCCCTTGCAGATAAATCGCTGTAAGATCCCGTTTGGGGCTTGCTTTCACCATAGTAGAAGGTGTGACCGGGCTGAATGGCATGAACACTCAAAGCGACTGACGAAATCCGCCACTTGACAGTTTACTGGTTCGCGATTTGGTCTACGCTTAACTCATTGTGGACTGAACATTTTTGGGGGCATGCATGTCTTTGCTCGACAATGCTTATAACTACTACGAGCGTCTGGTGCTGGAAGAGCTGGCCCGGCAAACTGAAGAGGCCGGTTACAGTGAGGATCTGCTCACCGATGCCCTGTGTGTGGCTCTTAACCAGTTACCTTGCCGCTACTTCCGGCATGGGGTCGATATGGCTTTTTACCTGTCTAATGACGAATATCTGATGATGACCGCCAAGGTCAAGGAGGCGGTAACTCAGGCATTGTCACGGGTGACGGGCAGTGAGACCGTTGGTGCCTGAATCAGGTTGCTCAGATCCGGTTCCCCGGGTCTGAGCAGGACACTCTTGCTGCCGCCGGCTCAGAGATAACGCTCAAGAACGACTTTTATGGCAGCCCAGACCCGTGGAGCCTCCGCCTGCAGGGACTCGGGTGTCAGACTCGGATGGCCCAGCCAGCTTTTGGCCAGTTCCTGGCCCTTCTCGATAGGGGGAGCCTCATTGCTGTTTTGCATGCCGGTTGCCAGGCGCTGCACCTGAAGCGCCATACGCAGCGACTGGTCATCTGCCGGCGACTCAATGCCTGCCAGTATTTCCAGCAGCAAAGTCAGCTCCCGGCTGCTGTAGCTCTGCGCCGGTGCCGCTTTGCCAGCGGTCAAAGCCGTCAACCAGGAGCGGTAGGGCTCATCAAAGTCATCAAGTGGTCCGGTATCTTGCCCCGAGCGGTGGCTGACAGCCGTATCAAAAAAGTGCTTCCACCCCTCAATTTGCTGTTGGGTCTGCTTCTGCGTCAGTTGCTTGTTGAAATCTCTTACCGCCTGGGAAAATTTCCGTGACAGGGTCTGGCCCTCAGTGCCTCTGAGTTGAAGCTTGTCGAACTCATCCTGGTAGGCCTGGATAATGGAAAGGCCGGCTTCTTCGGGGTTTTCCAGGCAAGCATGCAGGGCTTCCAGCAACTCTGAGGCCCGTTGCTTCTGTTTTTCATCCGCCACTTGCTCAGCCTCTTTTTCCTGCTTGAGCTGACCAAATATCTGGTCACAGGCGGCGCGGAAGGCTTTCCACATCAGTCGATCGGTTTTCGGGTTGGTGATACCGACCGATTGCCATTTTTTCTGCAGGTCTTTGGCTCCCTGGGTTGCCTTTCGGGTATCCGGCTCTTCGGCCAGAGCCTCTGCTTCTCGAACAATAGCCTGTTTTTCGGCGTGATTGCGTTCCCGCTCTTTATCCAGGTGTGAATCCAACTGCCCGAGCAGTGCATTAAAGGTTTTCTGAACCGGACGAGCTTTGCGGGCGTCTACCGGGAAGTAAGTACGCCACTCCTGTCGAGCCTGCCGGTTGATACGGTCAGCCGCTGACCAGTCAGGCTGGGACCAGTCCGTTGAGTGCAGGTAATCTTCCAGTTGCCGGACCATTTCCTGGCGCTTGGCAAGGTTGGCCTCTTTCAGCTGAGACTCTTCAGAAAAGTAGGCGCGGCAGGGCTCAAACGCGCGGTCTGCGGCCTGCTTGAAGGTATCCCACAGGGTCTGATCCGACGTGCCGCCGAGGCGCTTCCACTCATTCTGAAACGCCTGAATCTGGCTGGCTTTTTCTCTGGGCTCAATATGACGCTCGGCCAGCTGCTGCATCTTGGCAATCAGGGCCTCCTGCCTGGGGCGGGCAGCGTACCCGGCCCAATCTTTCAGCTCGTTCAGACGCTGTTGTTCCAGGTTCAAACGTTGCGAGAGTTTTTTCGCTTCCCGGTCACCCAGCATACTTTCCAGGCCCTGCAACTCGCGAAGAAGTTTGCCAGATTCACGTACTTTGCCTTCGCGAATTTCCTGATCTAGCCGGGTCAACAGAGTCTCGGCCTTCGTCTGCGCAGCCTGTCGGGCTTCGCGGTCGGGCTGTGCCAGTCCGGTGTCTTTACGGTCTTTGGTCCTGGCGGGCGGTGTCAGATGTTGGGCGAGTTTCCTGAGCGGTTCAGGCCGCGGAAAATTGTCGGGCCAGTTGACTTGCTGTGCCAGACTGTCGCGAAATACTTCATCCTGTTCGGCTTGCGCTTGCCAGCCGGCCTCCAGGGCGCAGTAGTTCATGACGGCACTGCGGTAGTGTTCCAGTTCGTCCAGTTTCGACTCAATTCTGGTGGCTTGTGGCCGGTTCACCATCTGGGGCTCTGCCAGTACTTCCAGGCGATTTCTCTGGGTTTTGATCAGTGCATCCAAGGCGGCGGCTGACGCTCTGTCCTCCATTGGCTGCTCGCTGATTTGCCGCTGAACTGCCTGCAATGTCTGCCAGATGGCATCCAGTTCCTGTTTTTCCTCTGCAGATTCCTTCTGGCGCTGCTGTTCAGCAGCCTCAGCCGCCAGGAATGCAGACTCGCGTTGTCGGCAAGCTTCCAGTGCCACACTGACCTGCTGGCGCAGGGGGGCGTCCATCACATCGTCGAGGCCGGAGAGTTCACGGCCAACTGCCGCGAGCTTTTCAGAGTAGAGCGGGACCGGTTCGGTACGTGCCAGTATCTCCAGTTGCTCCAGCAATTCAATCAGACGCGACCGGCGTTGCTCGCGATCCCTGACCTGGGCCCGGTATGTCTGAAGCGTATTCTTGGTCATCTGATAGATTTTTTTATCTTTGCCTTTGCTCTGACGGTTCAGGCTTTCTATCAATGGCAGCGGCCATGCACAGCCTGCAAGGCGGTGGCGGAAAGCATGCTGCGGCAGGTTCAGAATCCAGCCGGCTACGGTTTCCGCTGGCAGCTCGGATGCCTTTTTCTGCCAGGCGTCAAGTGCCTGTTCGCCCCACAATGACTCTGGCAGTGAGAGCAGGGCCTTCAGATCGGATTCGCTCGTGGCATGATCGAACAGGGAAATCCAGGTTTCCGGTGCCCGTGTGCCGCTTTCCTGCAGGTAGTCGCTAGCCCGCCGTGCGAGAATTTCATCCTTGGAGGTCAGCAGTTCCAGCCAGGCTTTCGGGTGTCCGATACGCCGGAGAGCTGCCAGGCGAACGGCCGCGTCTGTATCCAGACGAATACGTCCCAGCAGAATTTCCCTGGATTCGGGGTCATCCCATTGCATCTGTGCGAGCGCTTCAGCGCGAACTTCAGGACGCGGACTTTGCCATTTGGGTTTGAATATTTTTTGCAGAAGGGTAGGCATCGGATTCGTTTTAATTATTGGGTCAGACGCCCAAATTTAATCCAAGCGGGCCCACAAGGAAAGGCAAAATTCCTTTAGAGCGTGGGCGGCGTGACCCTCAGAACTTCCGGCAGATCCGGGGAAAGTGGCAGGTTGGCGTCCTGGGTATCCTGGGTATCAGTCAATTCATCTGTGCTGGCTGTCTGCAGTGGAGGCATTTTCTGTACCAGCACATCGTAGTAGCGCCGGATGTTCTGGACATAATGAACCGGCTCCCAGCCTCTGGCATAGCCATAACGGGTCTGGCTGTACCATTCACGTTTCTGAAGCAGTGGCAGATGCTTCTTCACATTCTGCCAGATGTTCGGATCCAGTCCCTCGCCATCGGTGATGCGCCGCGCATCCATCAGGTGCCCGTACCCGACATTATAGGCTGCGAGCGCCATCCAACTGCGGTGAGGCTCCTGGATTTCATCCGGCAGCCGGGCGCGCACGCGGGCAAAATACTCCGCGCCACCGCGGATGCTCTGTACCGGATCCAGCCGGTTCTTGACACCCACCTCACGTGCTGTATCCAGTGTCAGCATCATGAGCCCCCTTACGCCCGTGGGCGATCTGGCATAGGGGCGCCAGTGCGACTCCTGGTAGCCAATGGCTGCGAGCAGCCGCCAGTCAATGTTGTGCTTGGCGCCAGCTTCTTCAAAAACTTCCCGGTACTTGGGCAGGCGGTCTCCCAGATGACGGATAAAGGTTCTGGCGCCGACGTAGTCAAAATCCTCGACATGACCGAAAT
>JAUIAZ010000172.1 GCA_030427465.1 Gammaproteobacteria bacterium
TCGCATCAAGCCGGGCGAAACTGGCTCTGGTTACAAGTTCGTCTCCTCCGTTGTCGGTGGTAACGTTCCCAAGGAATTCTTCCCCGCCATTGAGAAAGGCTTCAAGGGCATGATGGCGGAAGGTCCTCTGGCAGGTTTCCAGGTACTGGACGTTGAAGTCGAGCTGTTTGATGGTGCGTACCACGCCGTTGACTCCTCCGCCATAGCGTTCGAGATTGCTGCCAAAGGTGCCTACCGTCAGTCCATGCCGAAGGCCGGCCCCCAACTGATGGAGCCGATCATGAAGGTGGATGTGTTCACGCCCGAAGATCACGTTGGTGACGTTATCGGTGACCTGAACCGTCGTCGAGGCATGATCAAGGACCAGGAAGTGGGTGTTACCGGTGTTCGCATCAAGGCCGAAGTGCCTCTGGGTGAAATGTTCGGTTACATCGGTCATCTGCGTACCATGACTTCCGGTCGTGGCCAGTTCTCGATGGAATTCGCGCACTACATGCCTTGCCCGCAGAACGTTGCGGAAGCCGTTATTGCGGCAGCCAAGGAGCGTAAGGCAGCGCAGAAGTAAACCGCTCTGTCTTACTGAGAACCCGGCCACTGGCCGGGTTTTTTGTGGGGAAAGGCAGGACCTCTCAGATGCGTCCCGGTTTCAACTACGTTACTATCCGAACCCTGTTAGCAGGAAATTACCCTACCTATGGATCGGCCACATCGATGACAGACGCTTTACTGGAGGCCCGCGAGCTGGGCTGTGAGCGTGATGATCGCTGGTTATTTCGTGGTCTCAGCTTTGCGGTTCGGGAAGGCGAACTGGTGCAGATCGAGGGGCGCAATGGCGCTGGGAAAACGACTCTGCTGCGGATGCTGGCTGGCCTTTACTGGGTTCAGGAGGGGCAAGTGCTCTGGAAGGGCGCATCCAGGGAGCAGCAGTCTGTGGATTTTGCTGAGCAGCTCCTTTTTCTGGGCCACCGGACCGGCATCAAATTGTCACTGACACCCAGGGAAAACCTGGCTTTCTGGTGCAAGCTTCATGGTGAGGCCCCTGAGTCCCTGCAGAAGGAGGCCCTTCGCAAGGTGGGGTTGAAAGGCTACGAGACCGTACCCTGTCATCAGCTGTCTGCAGGACAGCAGCGACGTGCAGCCTTGGCCCGGCTATTTGTCAGCCAGGCGACGCTCTGGATTCTGGATGAGGCCTTTACTGCCATCGACCGGGCAGGCGTGTCCGAGCTTGAGGGCTGGTTATCTGACCAGCGCTCGGACGGTGGCGCTATCCTGTTGACGACCCATCATCCGATTCCAGCGGGCTTGCTGGACACCCGGATTAACCTCGATGAGTTGCGCGCATGAATGCAGTCTGGCAAGTCATTCGGCGGGACGTGACCCTGGCCATGCGTAGCCGCCAGGAGGTGGCCAACCCCCTGATATTTTTCGTCCTGTGTGCCAGTCTGTTTCCATTGGGGGTGTCTCCGGATGCGGATTTCCTGCGCCCGGCAGCTGGCGGCATTCTCTGGGTTTCGGCGTTGCTGGCCACTCTGCTTTCGCTCGATAGTCTGTTCCGCGCCGATCTGGAAGACGGGGCACTGGAGCAACTGGTGTTGACCCGCCACCCTTTCTTTGTGCTGGTCCTGGGCAAGGTGGCTGCTCACTGGTTGCTCACCGGTCTGCCACTTATTCTGCTGAGCCCCTTATTGGGAGTGATGCTTTTCCTGCCCCAGGATGTCATTGCCGTTCTGATGTTGACCCTTTTGCTGGGCACCCCCGTATTGAGTCTCGTGGGGTCGGTCGGGGCAGCCCTGACCGCCGGTTTGAGAGGCGCCGGTGTCCTGCTCTCATTGCTGGTTATTCCACTTTATGTTCCGGTTTTGATATTTGGAACCGGCGCAGTGGAGGCAGCCATGCAGGGGATGCCGTATAATGGGCAGCTGGCACTGATGGGCGGTATCTTGCTGGTGTCTCTGGTAACGGCGCCATTTGCCGCAGCCGCCGCGGTCAGGATTAGTCTGAGTGCGTAGTATGGACTGAAACATGTGGACTCGATTTAAACGCTGGTTTCATCAATGGGGTAGCCCGAAAGGCTTTTATGAGCGCAGCCAACGCTGGGGTTTCTGGTTGGGCCTGGCGGCCCTCATACTGATTCCGGCAGGGCTGGTGTGGGGACTGCTTTTCGCTCCTCAGGATTATCAGCAGGGCCATAGCTTTCGCATCATCTACTTTCACGTCCCGGCAGCGATGCTGGCACAATCCGCGTATGTGTTTATGGCTGTCGCCGGTCTGGTGGTGCTGGTCTGGCGCATGAAAGTGGCTGAAATGATGCTCAAATCTGCCGCCCCTATCGGTGCCACCTTCTGTTTTTTGGCACTGTTTACGGGTGCGGTTTGGGGTAAGCCGACCTGGGGTACCTGGTGGGTCTGGGATGCCCGGCTGACCTCCATGCTCATCTTGCTGTTTCTTTACATGGGTGTCATCGCTCTCTATGGCGCGATCCGAGATCGTCAGATCGCCGGGCGTGCGGCCTCGGTACTCGTATTGGTGGGTGTGATCAATATTCCGATCATCAAGTATTCCGTAGAGTGGTGGAATACCTTGCATCAGCCGGCGACCTTCAAACTGACGGAAAAACCCGCCATGCCGGTGGAGATGTGGGCCCCTCTGGCGCTCTGTGCGCTGGGAATCTATGCCTGCTTCGCGTACTGCCTTTTATTACGAACGCGTAACGAGATTCTGGAACGTGAAAAGCGTACCCTCTGGGTCCGGAAGCTGTTGACGAAGGAAGTGGAAAGTGGCGTATAACAGCCTGTCGGAATTCATCAGTATGAACGGCCACGGCCTTTACGTCTGGCTATCTTATGGTTGTGGATTACTGATCATAGCCTATAACCTCCTGTCTCCGAGAAAGACGCGTCGAGAGTTGATTCAACGACTTAAACGACAGTGGGAACGGGAGGACTCATGAACCCTGTCCGAAAACAACGACTGGCCATCATTGCATTCGTGCTCCTCGGACTCGCCGGCGCTGTGGCATTGGCGCTGTACGCTTTAAGCCAGAACATCAATCTCTTCTTTTCCCCGGATCAGGTGGTTGCCGGCGAAGCACCGGTTGAGCAGCGTATGAGACTGGGAGGTATGGTGGTGGAGGGCAGTGTGCTGAGAGCGTCGGATTCCCTGAAAGTACAATTTGACCTGACCGACTACCGTGGCACAGTCACTGTTCAGTATGAAGGCATCCTGCCTGACCTGTTTCGTGAAGGGCAGGGAATCGTCGCCATGGGAGAGCTCAACAGTGACCGAGTGTTCCAGGCGGATGAAGTACTCGCCAAGCACGATGAAAAGTATATGCCGCCCGAGATATCCAGAGCCCTGGAGCGTACCTCACAGGCCGCCGCCGGAGAGGAGGCAAGGCCTCTGTGATTCTGCCTGAATTTGGTCATTTTGCACTGATACTGGCCTTTGGCCTCGCCATATTGCTGGCAGTGGTTCCGCTGATCGGAGCCTGGCTGGGGGACCGCCTCTGGATGCAGATGGCTCGCCCTTTTACTGGCTTGATGACGCTTCTGATCCTGCTGTCCTTTATTACCCTGACGCTGGCTTTCCTGAAAGATGATTTTTCCGTGGCCTATGTCGCTGGTCACTCCAATAGTCTGCTGCCCTGGTACTACAAAATGAGTGCTGTCTGGGGAGGGCATGAAGGTTCCCTGTTGCTCTGGGCGCTGATTCTCGCGGGCTGGACCTTTGCAGTCTCGCGATTCAGCAAGGCACTGCCGGAAGATATGGTGGCTCGTGTCCTGGGAATCCTGGGGATTGTGAATGCCGGATTTCTGTCCTTTATCATTATAAAATCCAGCCCGTTCGAGCGGATTCTTCCGAATATCCCGCCAGATGGGGCTGACCTGAATCCGCTGCTGCAGGACTTTGGCCTGATTGTTCACCCGCCTTTACTCTACATGGGTTATGTCGGGTTTTCCGTGGCCTTTGCTTTCGCTCTGGCCGCCCTGTTGGGTGGAAAGCTGGACGCAGCCTGGGCTCGTTGGTCGCGACCCTGGACCACGGTAGCCTGGGCTTTCCTGACACTTGGCATCGCTTTGGGAAGCTGGTGGGCTTACTACGAACTGGGCTGGGGGGGCTGGTGGTTCTGGGATCCGGTGGAAAATGCCTCACTGATGCCTTGGCTGGCTGGCACCGCACTGATGCATTCGCTGGCCGTCACGGAAAAGCGGGGGTTGTTCAAGAGCTGGACGGTATTGCTGGCTATTTTCACTTTTTCCCTGAGTCTGCTGGGCACCTTTCTGGTAAGGTCCGGCATACTGACGTCGGTGCATGCCTTTGCATCGGATCCGGATCGTGGGTTCTACATCCTGGCTCTGCTTGCGGTTACCATTGGCGGCTCCTTGCTGCTTTATGCCCTGAGGGCCCCGGTGGTTAAAAGCCGGATTGGTTTCAGTGAGCGGTCGCGGGAAACCTTCCTGCTGATGAATAACATTATTCTGGTGACCGCCACGTTGACGGTGCTGGGAGGCACGCTCTTTCCACTTTTTGCAGAAATGGCCGGCAAGGAAGTCTCGGTGGGTGCACCGTACTTTGATGCCATGTTCAGTTTCCTTACACCTCTGCTGGTGGCTTTCCTGTGCGTAGGGATATTCAGCCACTGGAAAGACACCCGGCCTGGTCTGCTGAAACGGCAGATTCCAGTGCCGCTGATTGCGGCAATTCCGTTTGCCTTTCTCATCCCGATGACCCAGGGGGATCTGGCGTTTATGCCCGTTCTCGGGAGCTTTCTGGCGGTTTGGTTGCTCTTCGCCACCATCAGGGATATCAGCCAGAAGGTCAGTGGTCGCAGAAGTCTCTGGGCTGGCTGGATGAAGACCCGTCGTAGCTACAAAGGTATGGTTTTCGGACACTTGGGTCTCGCCGTGATGATCATGGGAGCGGCTTTGGTGAGTGCCTATACCATCGAAAAAGATGTGCGCATGGCACCTGGTGATGAGGCTACCCTCGGCGGACTGGTTTATCGCTTTGAACGGCTCGCCCATTACGAAGGCCCGAATTTCATCAGTGATCGCGCCTATTTTGTCGTATCCAGTGACAGCGGGCGACAGATAGCGGATCTGCATGCAGAGAAGCGGCGCTACGTTGTATCCGGCAGCATCATGACCGAGGCTGGAATTCAGGCCGGTTTCTTCCGGGATCTCTATGTGTCTCTGGGAGAGCCTCTTCCCGGGCAGGATGCCTGGGCAGTACGTTTGCACATCAAGCCCTTTGTTCGCTGGCTCTGGCTCGGTGCGTTGCTGATGGCCATCGGCGGAGCACTGGCAGTGGCTGATCCTCGCTATCGTCAGAAGGCGAGAGCCAAAGCCCCGGCTTCTGCCGGTGACGCTGAGGCGGGTAACACAGCGGTTTCTGTCCAGGAAGGTGGACAGGCATGAACCGGGTGTTGTTGTTTGTTCCAGTGATCTTTTTCGCCATCCTTGGTTTCGTCTTTTACACCATGATGGAGCACGATCCGAGTGAGTTGCAGTCAGCCCGGCTGAACCAGCCGTTTCCGGCTTTTCAGCTGACAGACCTGGAGAAACCGGAGCTGACCCGGGATCAGAGTGCCTTGCAGGGTGAGCCCATGCTGGTGAATGTCTGGGCCACCTGGTGTCCTGCCTGTCGTGCTGAGCATGCTTATCTGGTGCATCTTGCCGAACAGAAGAACGTGGCAATTATCGGTCTGAACTACAAGGATCAGCGGCAGGCTGCGAATGAGTGGCTGGTCAAGCTCGGCGACCCCTACCGCTTCTCGATCTTTGATCAGGAGGGCCGGCTGGGCCTGGATCTGGGGGTATACGGAGCGCCGGAAACTTACGTGGTCGATGCTGATGGGATTATCCGCTACCGCCATGTGGGCGTCGTGAATGAAAAAGTATGGCAGGAAAAGCTGTCACCCTGGTTTCCAGCCATTTCAGGTTCTGGTGTGCCCGCCTCATGAATCCTTTGCGTTCCTTTTTCCTCAGCCTGGCTTTGTCGATGATTGTGGGAACATCCCTGGCGACTGTCGACGTCTACGAATTTTCCGATGAGGATAAGTACGAGCGCTATAAAGTGCTGACTGAGGAACTACGCTGCCCGAAGTGTCAGAACCAGAACATTGCCGACAGCGATGCGCAGATTGCCAAGGATCTGCGTCAGGAGGTTCATCGCCTGGTCGAGGCGGGGCAGAGTGATGATCAGGTTGTGTCTTTCATGGTGGAGCGTTATGGGGATTTCGTCCGATATCGCCCGGCGATGGAAGGAGCGATGCTTGGCCTTTGGTGGGGGCCCGTGGTCATAGTGCTCACAGGTATTCCACTGTTGGTTTTCTGGGTCCGGCGGCGCCGGCAGGCGGACGCCGGATCGATAGAGAGAGGGCTGGACGACCAGGAAAAGCAGCGTCTGAAACGGCTGTTGGATAAAGATGAGGGTGACAGGCAGTAATGACCGCTTTCTGGCTAATTCTTTTGGGCCTGGCAGTACTCACTCTGGTTTCGCTGGTTGTCCCCTGGCAGGGTATCCGCAGACGTCTTGATGATCGGACGGCGGATCGCCGGAGCCTGAATATAGAGATTTTCCGGGCTCGTATTGGAGAGCTTGAACAGGAGCTGGAAAGCGGGCAGATCAGCAAGGACGAGTTCGAAGCGCTGAAAACTGAACAGGAAAAAGCGCTGTTGCAGGACATCGATCCGGCTGGTGAGGTTGCTGCTGCGAAAGCGAATCCTCAAAAATTGCCTGCCTGGCTGTTACCGCTTTTGTTACTGTCCTTACCGGCATTCAGTTTCTGGATGTACCTGAAGTTTGGTGCGGCGGCCCCTCTGGCGGAGACCCGTTGGCTGGAGGAAACCCGGGCCTTGATGACCCAGGCTGAGACACCCCAGAGTCTGGTGGACACGCTCAGCCGCCGGGTAGAGGACAACCCCGAAATCCCTGAGGGCTGGGTCATGTTGGGTCGCGCCTATCAGGCCTTGGGCCGCCCCCAGGATGCACTGTCTGCGTATCAGAACCTTGCTGTCAATCTCCAGAAACGGGGGCAGAATCCGGCAGCCGCCTATGGTTTGCAGGCACAAGTACTCTTCGGCATGAACAATCAGGTGACGCCAGAGGTTCGCAATGTCATAGACCAGGCGCTGAGCTATTCCCCTGAAGAGACTCAGTCATTGTCGATTCTGGGCATAGAAGCTTTCCAGAAGCAGAACTATGAAGGGGCGATCGCGTATTGGGAAGATGTCCTGCGTATAAACCCCAATGACCGCAGCGCCGAGG
>JAUIAZ010000173.1 GCA_030427465.1 Gammaproteobacteria bacterium
CCCGACATCATCAGCAACTGTTTGAACAGCTGCGGTGACTGCGGCAGCGCAAAGAAAGATCCTTCGTGCGTCCGGCTGGGGACCAGATAGTCACGCGCGCCTTCAGGGGTCGCTCGGGTCAGGATCGGGGTTTCGATATCCAGAAAGCCTTCCTCTTCCAGGAAACGCCGGATAAAGGAGGTGATTTTGGAACGGATCTGCAGATGCTGCTGCATTTCCGGGCGACGCAGATCCATGTAGCGATAGCGCAGGCGCGTATCTTCACCCACTTCGACATAGTCATCCAGCGGGAAGGGAGGGGTCTGAGAGCGACTGAGAACGGTCAGCTCCTTGCCGATCACTTCGACTTCACCGGTCGGCATGTCGGGGTTGATGGTGCCTTCCGGACGCTGACGAACGCGCCCTTTGACCTGCACTACAAACTCACTGCGCACGGTTTCGGCCGTGGCAAATGCGTCGACGGTATCCGGATTGAAGACCACCTGTGCCAGACCCTCACGGTCTCTCAGATCGAGAAAGATCACCCCGCCATGGTCACGACGGCGATGGACCCAGCCACACAGGGTGACTTCCTCATCGATATGGGTGGCACGGAGCTTTCCGCAATACAGACTACGCATGTTGTTCATCCTGTTATTCAGTCGTTCGGAACAGAACCGGCCTGCCCCCTAAAAAAAGGCGGGTATTATAGCGCCGGTTGGGCATCCGGATAAACACCGGACGAAGGGGAAAATTCCGGGGAACTGGCTACAATTAATACAAAGATCACAGATTAGATGATGAATAAGCTGCCGTATGAATGCTTTTGTAGACTCAGACCGTCGTAGCCCCCTGGGTGAATTGCGCGAACGATGCGAGAAAGTACTGGTCGAATGCGAGAATGCCGGGGCACCGGGTGACACCCTCAGACTGCTGGATGTCTGCCTCAATGATTTCCTGCAGGCGCTGCCGGCCAAAGACCCGGCAGTCAACCGCATCGCCGCCGGCCTGCAGACCCTGCAGCACGCCATCCTGGCTGAATCTGTGCCGCTGTCCATTCATCTGAGCGATGCCCTCATTCTGACACTCGACCGGGTGGAGGAAGCGGTGCAGGCAGGTGTGGCCGCACAACCCCTGCCCACCATGATGAACAACCTGCGCATCGGAGAGTACCTTGAGTCGCTGGCGCTGGCGCCGAAGCCGGAACAGGCCGACTGGTTGCGCCAGCTGACTGAGCTGCTGGCTCCCGAAATTCGTGCGGGTGAAGGCGAGCACAGCCAGACCCTGCCCAGGATTCTTGGCATATTCGGGGAATATGGACTGTCTGCCGACCCGGATCTGCTGTTTTTTGCCACTCTGGCCACACCCGCAGAGGCCCGCTTGCAACGCTGGCAGGGCCGACATGTGCGCTTGCTCAGACTGGGTCTTGCCATGAACCGCAATGGCGGTACGGTGGTGGATTCCGCCCAGCTCGCAGCCGCCCTGTTGCTGCATGACGTTTCCATGGCCTTTATGCCACTGGATGTGCTGGATGGGCAGCGCAATCTGTCCCTGAATGACGAACGCAAAATCCACAAGCACGCCGACATCAGTGGGCGTCTGCTGGAGAACCTGCCTAATTGGCATGAAGCGCGGCTGATGACCGAACAGCATCATGAGTGGGTCAACGGCGAAGGCTACCCGAATGGGCTGAAAGCTGACGCCATTCACCCCGGTGCCCGCATCATCGCCATTGCCGACGCCTTCGAAGCCATCACCCATCCACCCCGCAGCCAGCAACAGGGTAAGCGCCCTTATCTGCGCGCCGCGATGGAGATCAACAATCAGTCTGGTGCACAGTTCTGCCCACATTGGGTCCAGGTGTTCAACGGCACTCTGCGAGTCCTCCGACAGATCCTCGAATAGCCGTTTCCGGTGCGGAAAAATCCGCCGATTCGTGGTAAAGTTCGGCCGCTTTCAATCAGTGGCAGGAGTCGGGTGTGGCAAAAAAAGGGAATTCCTTCAAGGTCGGACAGCGGTGGGTCAGCCAGTCAGAACCGGATCTTGGCCTGGGCCTGGTGGTCGAGGTCATGGGGCGACGGGTCAGCGTACGCTTTGAAGCGGCCGAAGACGACCGCGCTTACGCCATCGACAATGCCCCCCTGAGTCGTGCCACTTTCGAGGTCGGTGAGAGTGTACGCCTTCGCAGCGGCCAGTCTGTGGTGATCGAACAGGCCATGGAGCAGGCAGACCTGATGCTATACGCCGGTCGCGATGCGCAGGGCGAAGACTGCGTTTTCCCGGAAACCGAACTCTGCGACCAGATCCGGCTGCACGCCCCTTTCCAGCGCCTCAAGAGTGGCGTCGTGGACCGACTGTCCGGCTTCATGTTGCGCATCGAAACCCTGCAGGAAAAGGCCCGTGTGCAACAGTCAGAGGCTTTCGGCCTGCTGGGCGCCCGCACCCAGCTGCTGGCCCACCAGATCTATATTGCCTGGGAAGTCTCCCGACGCTTGTCTCCCCGTGTTCTGTTGGCCGACGAGGTGGGTCTGGGGAAAACCATTGAGGCCGGCCTGATCCTGCACCGACAACTGCTGATGGGACTGGCCAGCCGCATCCTGATAGTGGTGCCCGAGAGTCTGGTCAACCAATGGTTGGTTGAAATGCTCCGGCGCTTCAGCCTGACTTTCAGTGTCTTCAACCCGGACCGCTTCGACGCGCTGAAGGAAGAAGACCCTGAGTCTAACCCTTTCGAGACTGCACAGCAGGTCATCTGCAGCCTGGACATGCTGATGCAGCGACCGGACTGCGCTGAGGCCGCCATCGCCGCCGGCTGGGATATCCTGGTGGTGGATGAGGCCCATCACCTGCACTGGAGCCCGGAAGGCAGCGACCCGGCCTACAGCCTGGTGGAAGATCTGGCCGGCGCCTCCCGCGGACTGCTGCTTCTGACAGCCACGCCCGAGCAGGCGGGCCTGGAAAGCCACTTTGCCCGGCTACGACTGCTGGATCCGGCGCGTTACCACGATCTGGACGCCTTCCGGGAAGAAGAAAAACAGTTTGAAACCCTGGTGCCGGTACTCAGTCGTCTCCAGGCTCTGGAAGACCAAACCCTGCCCGAGTCACTCAGAGAGACCCTCGGCCAATGGTTTACTGAGGAAGAACTCGGGCAGATGAGTGTCGAGCAGTGTCTCAACACCCTGCTCGACCAGTACGGTACCGGCCGGGTGCTGTTCCGTAACACCCGCCGGAATGTGGAAGGCTTCCCCGACCGGGCGCTGGAGCCCTACCCCCTGGCTCCGCTGCCAAGCCAACTGACAGTACCCGATCCGGACCTGTTGTTCGCCCTGCCTGAAGAGGCCGGAGAAGACCCGCGGGTTATCTGGCTGGAACAGCACCTGAAATCACTGCGACCAGAGAAGGTGCTGGTGATCTGTCACCTGCGTGAAACTGCCGAAAAACTTTCGCGACATCTTTCTCTGCGCTGCGGCATCCGTTGTGCCGACTTCCACGAAGGCATGAGCCTGCTGGAGCGGGATCGGGCTGCCGCCTATTTTGCCGATCCGGATGAGGACGCGCAGGCCCTGATCTGCTCCGAAATCGGCAGTGAAGGCCGTAACTTCCAGTTTGCGCACAATCTGGTGCTTTTCGACCTGCCTTCCAACCCGGATCTGCTGGAACAGCGGATCGGTCGCCTGGACCGCATCGGGCAGCGGCATACCGTAAAGATTCATGTCCCCGTATTGCAAGACACGGCTCAGGAACGCCTCTACCGCTGGCTGAACGACGGGCTTGGGGTCTTTACCGAGAGCTTCTCAGCCGGCTATGCCGTGTTTGAACACTTCCAGGATCATCTGTATGAGTGCCTGTCCAACCCCCAGACTGACCTCGCCGGCTTGATCCGGGAAACGCAGGAATGTGTGGCTTCCATCAAAGAAGCCAACCAGAAAGGACGGGCCCCGATACTGGAACTGAACTCCTGCCGTCATGACGTGGCCGACAGACTGATTGACGCCATCGTTGAAACCGAGAACGGCGGCGATCTCAAAGCCTACATGGAGGACATTTGCGAACTTTTCGGGGCCCATCATGAAGAGCATTCGCATCATGCCCTGATCCTGAAACCGACGGATCAGATGCTGACAGGGCATTTCCCCGGGCTATCGAACCGCGAAGCGCTGACCGTCACCTTCAATCGGGAACAGGCGCTGCGCCGTGAAGACATGACTTTCCTCAGTTGGGAGCACCCAATCGTGGAAGAGTGCATGGACATGCTGCTGAGCTCGGAACAGGGCAACGCCACCGTGGTCACCCTGCCCCTGCCCGGGGTTGCAGCGGGTACCTTGCTGCTCGAAGCATTCTTCACTTTCGGGATCAGCCTCGCACAACGCAACCCGCTGGCCCGACTGCTACCACTGCAACCCATCCGCGTACTGACCAATGCCCAGGGCAAAGATCTGTCTCAGCTGCTGCCACTGACACAACTGAACGAGCTGTGTCAGCCGGTCAAACGCCGCATGGTGCCGCGACTGATTCAGGAGTTGGGCGGTTCACTCAGCGACCTCAACCAGCACGCCTCATTGCTGGCCAAGAACGCCTTGCAACCCCTGCTGGAGCAATCGACGGCCGAAGTCAGAGCCTTTGTAAACGAGGAAGTCAGCCGCCTGCGGCGCCTGCAGAAGGTCAACCCCAGTGTGCGCGATGATGAAATAGACGGGTTGGAAAGACTCGCAAACCAGACTCTGGGCCAACTGGAAGCGGCTGATGTCACACCCGCCGCTTATCGCCTGGTGGTGGTCACTTCACCAGAGGGCTGAGTAACTCACGCAGACGCGTCACTTGCGTCTGCGCCTCAGCTTCGGGGTATGCCTGAGCTTGCCCCTGCCCCC
The DNA here is from genome assembly GCA_030427465.1 of Gammaproteobacteria bacterium. Taxonomy (GTDB): domain Bacteria; phylum Pseudomonadota; class Gammaproteobacteria; order Pseudomonadales; family Oleiphilaceae; genus JADJWY01. Next base: position 4,848 of record JAUIAZ010000173.1, read on the forward strand.
AGATCGGAGATGGCCAGCAAGGGTCGCTGGCGTAACGAATCACGTGATGCAGGTGCAGCTGTGGAACCATATTGCCTAGCATGGCCACATTCAGCTTTTCTCCCTGGTAATGCGCCATCAGGGCCTTGCCCAGCGTACTCGATTCTTTGAGCACGGCCTGCTGCTGCCCCTCTTCGAGTTCATAGAGTTCGCGAAGATCCGCAAAGCGGGGTACCAGAATCAGCCACGGGAAGCGGCTGTCATTCATCAGCAAGACCCGGCTGGACGGCCAGTCCACCACGAACAGGGTGTCTGCCGCCAGCCGCGGATGCAGGGAAAACCCCATCAGGCCTTCTTGATGCTGTCGCCACGACCGATGGCGTAATAGGTGAAGCCTTTACGGGCCATACGCTCAGGGTCGTAGAGGTTCCGGCCATCGAACACGACCGGATCCTTGATGCTGGACTTGATCTGGTCGAAGTCCGGCAGGCGGAATTCCTTCCACTCCGTACAGATAACCAGAGCATCTGCACCCTTGAGTGCCTGCTCCTTGGTCCCGCACAGATTCAGGGAATCCTGATCTCCGTAAATGCGCTGGGTTTCTTCCATCGCTTCCGGGTCAAAGGCCTGAACCGTAGCACCCTGTGCCCAGAGTTTCTCCATCAGCACACGACTGCTGGCTTCGCGCATGTCGTCGGTATTGGGCTTGAAGGAGAGGCCCCAGAGCGCAAAGGTCTTGCCATTCAAGTCGCCGCCGTAATGCTTCATGATCTTGTCGAAAAGCTTCTCTTTCTGACGGTAGTTCACCGATTCCACCGCAGCCAGCAGTTCCGGCTCGTACTGAACGCCCTGAGCGGTTCTCACCAGTGCCTGGACGTCTTTGGGGAAACAGGAGCCGCCATAGCCACAACCCGGGTAAATGAAGTGATAGCCGATACGGGGGTCGGAACCGATACCACGTCGAACATTTTCAACATCCGCTCCAAGTAGTTCGGCGAGGTTGGCAATTTCGTTCATGAAACTGATCTTGGTCGCCAGCATGGCATTGGCGGCATACTTGGTCAGCTCGGCAGAACGGATATCCATAACCACCAGGCGATCATGGTTGCGGTTGAAGGGCTCGTAGCATTCATGCAACAGATCAATGGCGCGCTCATCTTCGGCACCGATGACGATACGGTCCGGTTTCATGAAATCCTTGACCGCATCGCCTTCCTTGAGGAATTCCGGGTTGGAAACCACTTCAAAGGCAATGTCTTCCCCGCGCTGGGTCAGTTCTGCCTGAAGTGCAGCGCGCACCTTGTCACCGGTACCAACCGGCACAGTGGACTTGTCTACCACCACCCGGTAATCCGGCATGTACTTGCCAATGGTTTTGGCCACGGCCAGCACGTACTGCAGATCGGCAGAACCGTCTTCATCCGGCGGGGTGCCTACGGCGATAAACTGCAGCGTGCCAAACTCGACCCCTTCTTTGGCATCAGTGGTAAAATTCAGGCGACCGGCTTCGTGGTTGTGCTTGACGATGGGCTCCAGGCCCGGCTCAAAGATCGGGATGATACCGTTCTTCAGGTTTTCTACCTTACGCTCATCAACGTCCACGCAAAGCACGTTGTGACCGACATCAGACAGGCACGCCCCGGTGACCAGACCAACATACCCTGTACCGAAAATGGTGATATTCATTAATAGGTTCCTTTCGACTAACGTTTAAAAACTTAACCTTTACGCGCCTGCCAGACGGCTTCCCAGTCCAGCGCCGAACGCACAATCACTTCCAGATCGTCATACTGGGGTTGCCAGCCCAGTACACTCCGGATCCGCTCATTCCTGGCGGTCAGGGAAGCCGGGTCACCTGCCCGTCTTTCTGCCTCCTCGACCGGAAAATCCTTGCCTGACACCCGCTTCACCGTATCGATGACCTCGCGCACCGTAAAGCCGCGGCCATAACCGCAGTTAAAAATGTTCGAGCCTCCGCCCTGCTTCATGTGGGCCAAAGCCATCACGTGGGCACTGGCCAGATCGTCTACATGAATATAGTCCCGAATGCAGGTGCCATCACGGGTTTCGTAATCCGTTCCAAAAATTTTCATGCCAGCGCGGGCACCCTGAACACACTCACAGGCCACCTTGATCAGGTGGGTGGCTTCCGGGGTCGCCTGTCCGATACGGCTCTGCAGATCCGCACCCGCCACATTGAAGTAACGCAATATGGTGTAGTTCAGGGAAGACGCTGCAGCGAGATCCTGGATCATCCGTTCGCTGACCATCTTCGAGGCCCCGTAGGGATTGATCGGCTGCAGGGGCGTGGACTCTTCAATTTCTGCCACATCCGGCATGCCGTAAACGGCGGCGGTCGAAGAAAACACCAGATAGGGGACTTTGTGGCGCTCAATGGCCGCCAGCAGATTCAGGGTGTTGCGGGTATTGTT
>JAUIAZ010000174.1 GCA_030427465.1 Gammaproteobacteria bacterium
CAGCAAGGTTGCGACAGAGCCTCTGGCCTTGTCCAGGCTCGACTCTACCACCACCCCTTTACCTGGCGCATTGCGGACTGCGGTCAGCTCAAGCAGTTCGGCCTGCAGCAGAACCGACTCAAGCAAGTTATCAATACCTTCCCCGCTGTGAGCAGACACATTGACGAACTGCACATCACCACCCCACTCTTCCGGAATAACTTCCAGAGCGGTCAGTTCATTACGAACCCGGTCAGGATCGGCTTCAGGCTTATCAATCTTGTTCACTGCAACCACCAGCGGCACGCCGGCCGATCGCGCGTGTTCTACCGCTTCACGCGTCTGGGGCATGACACCATCATCAGCCGCCACCACCAGGATCACGACGTCCGTACTCTGTGCACCACGGGCGCGCATTGCGGTAAAGGCTGCGTGGCCCGGCGTATCCAGGAAAGTGATCATGCCTTTGTCTGTATCCACGTGGTAAGCACCGATGTGCTGGGTAATACCACCAGATTCACCGGCCGCAACCCGTGTTCTGCGGATGTGGTCCAACAGAGAGGTCTTGCCGTGATCAACGTGACCCATGACAGTGACAACAGGCGCCCGGGTCTCCTGATCGGCACTGGAATAATCAAAAGATTCCAATGCTCGGGTCTCAACAGCATCTTCCTGATGCAGAACTACCTTGTGTCCCATCTCTTCCACCACCAACTGAGCCACATCCTGCTCGATGGACTGATTCACCGTGGCCATGACACCCATACCCATCAGTTTTTTGACGACTTCTGCCGCCTTGACCGACATGCGCTGTGCCAGCTCGCTAACGGTGATCGACTCGGGGATCAGCACTTCCCGGATAATTGGCTGATTGGCCTGACGCGGAGCTGGGCTCCGGGCCTTTCTCTTCTTGTGGCGAGTACGCAGCGTCTTGGGAGCGTAGATGGTTTCATCTTCCTCTTCCGTCGCCGCCACATCCGCAACGCGCTTGACCGGTTTAGGCTCAGCCTTGACCTTGCCTTTTTCAGCACGCTTCTTCTCGAGCTTCACTTCGTCATCGTCAACGGCTTCGCGCTCTTCATCCTTGTGCTTGCGATGCTTGCTCTTCTTCCCGTCATCCTTACGGCCCTTGCCAAATTCAGCCGCCTCAATGGCCGCCGGATCTACTACTGGCCCTGCTTCGCCGGAACCGTCTTTCGCTTCTTCGTTTACCGAGCCTTCTACAGCCTTATCAGCTGCTTCAGCGGTTTCCGTCTCAGCGACCGTTTCTGCAACGGGCTCTGCAGCCGGCGCGTCAGTTTTCTGCTCTGCGGCCAACTCAACCTGCTCTGCCGCCTGGGCTTCAACAGCGACTTCCTGGGCCTTTTCTTCAGCCGCTTTGCGCGCGTCACCTTCCGCATCTACAGCCACTTCACTGCGCTTGATATAAGTGCGCTTTTTGCGAACCTCTACGTTGACCGTTCTCTGCCCTGAAGCTCTCAGCGTTGTCGTCGTCTTCCGCTTAAGCGTGATTTTTTTTGGCTCACCGACGTCTTCACCATGGCTCTGCTTGAGGAACGAAAGCAGTTTCTGCTTTTCCTCATCCGAGACCGAGTCCGCCAGGGTTCGCTTGCTCAACCCGGCTGCTTCCATCTGATTCAGCAACTTTTCCGGGGACGTACCCACGTCATTTGCCAACTGTTTTACTGTTACTTCTGCCATCTAGCGTGCCTCCTTTACCCTTGGTTCTCTTCCTCGAACCAGGGCTTCCGAGCTGTCATGATCAGTGCCGCAGCACGTTCTGCATCCAGCCCTTCAATATCCAATAAGTCATCCACAGCCTGTTCCGCCAGGTCTTCCATGGTGATGATCCCGCGGCTTGCCAGCACAAATGCCAAATGCTTTTCCATGCCGTCCATTGTCAGCAGATCTTCTGCCGGCTCAGCTTTTTCAAGCTGTTCCTCATCTGCCAACGCTTTGTTAATCAGAACGTCTTTTGCCCGTGAACGAAGCGCCGTCACCAGGTCTTCGTCAAACCCATCGATTGCCAGCATCTCCTCCATCGGAACATAAGCCACTTCTTCCAGTGTGGTGAAACCTTCTTCAGCCAGTACCTGAGCCAGCTCTTCATCAACGTCCAGCTGATCAATAAACAGCTGAATGTATTTGCCGAGCTCTTCTTCCTGCTGCTTTCCGGCTTCTTCCTCTGTCAGCACATTCAGTTCCCAGCCGGTCAACTGACTGGCCAGACGCACATTCTGACCGCTTCGCCCGATTGCCATGGCCAGATTTTCTTCTGCGACAGCAACCTGCATGGTGTGGGTATCCTCATCCACGATAATGGAGGAAACCTGAACAGGAGCCATGGCATTCACCACCAGCTGTGCGGGGTTGTCGTCCCAGAGCACGATATCGATACGCTCATTCTCAAGCTCACCACTGACCGCCTGAACTCGGGCACCTCGCATACCTACACAGGCGCCAACCGGGTCGATGCGACCATCATTGGTTTTCACGGCAATTTTTGCCCGGCTACCGGGATCACGCGCTGCCGCCTTGATCTCGATAACCTCTTCAGCTATTTCGGGAACCTCAATACGAAAGAGCTCAATCAGCATCTCGGAAGCCGACCGGCTCAGAACGAGCTGCTGACCACGGTGATCTTCGCGGATTTCTCTGAGAAGTGAACGCACACGATCGCCCACCTTGAAGGTCTCACGACCAATCAGCTGATCTTTCGGAAGCAGCGCTTCGGCGTTGTTACCAAGATCAACAATGACGTTATCGCGCGTCATCTTCTTGACGACACCATTGACCAGCTCACCCACCCGCTCACGATAGGCTTCAACAATTTTTGAACGCTCTGCTTCGCGGACTTTCTGGACAATAATTTGTTTGGCTGCCTGGGCACCGATCCTGCCGAAAGCAACGGCTTCAATACCCGTTTCATAGGTATCACCTGGTTGCAGAGCCGTGTCGATGTCCTGAGCCTCTTCCAGCGTCAACTCCGACCCCAAGGCCGGAACCGAGTCATTATCAACGATCAGCCATCGTCTGAACGCCTCGTACTCACCGGTTTTCCGGTCGATCGCAACGCGGACGTCAGAATCCTCTTCTTCGGCTTCATCGACTTTTCTCTTGGTGGCTGCAGCCAACGCCATTTCAATGGCCTGGAATATGACTTCTTTTTCTACGCCTTTCTCGTTGGATACTGCTTCGACTACCGCTAAAATTTCTTTATTCATATTCAGTTCCACCAATCCTCAAAACTGTGGCACAACATTAGCGCGATCTATGGCTTCCAGTGGGAAACAGAACGCTTCGCCATCTACCACCAGTGTAATTTCCGAGTCTTCCAGCTGGGTCAACTGGCCCTTGAAACGGCGTCGCCCCTCAAAAGGTATCGACAGCCTTACGTCGACAACCCCACCCAGATACATCTGGAACTGCCACTCCTCAAACAGTGGCCGATCCCAGCCGGGAGAAGAAACTTCAAGGGTATACCGGCTACTGATGGGATCTTCTACATCCATGACGGCACTGATCTGCCGTGACACTTTCTCGCAGTCATCAATGGTGACACCTGCTTCCTTTTCGATATACACCCTCAAAACGGAGCGGTGCTGCTGACTACTCAGCTCAAGCCCCCACAATTGGCAACCAAGCCCCTCGACAACAGGTCTCAGCAATTCGGCCAGCTCTGCGTTTCGATTCAACGCGGTTTCACCCCCAAGCGGAAACAAAAAAAGGGCATAACGCCCAGCCAATACCACTCCGTGGCTAACAAAAAGCCCCTATACAGGGGCTTTTGAACAATTCCCAAACGACAGGAATTATAAAACTCCGTGCTACGGCCAGCAATGCCGGTCGTCAAAAGAATGGTGCCGAAGGCCGGACTTGAACCGGCACGAGCTATGCTCACTACCCCCTCAAGATAGCGTGTCTACCAATTTCACCACTTCGGCAAATTCATATTCCGGTTCACTCCAGCTCCGGCTGGACGTTATCCGCCGGCGCTGAGCCTGAACCATACTCCAGATCCGGAATAGCGGGCTCAGCTGTTGACTCTGCATCATCCTGAACAGATTCAATCGCCTGAGGAACCGGAATACCGTCATCCAGAGCTTCACCAGCATGCTGCTTGGCGAATACCGCCAAACCGAAACTGGTCAGAAAAAAGATGGTTGCGAACCAGGAGGTAAGCTTGGTCAGAAAAGATCCTGAACCCTGTGAACCGAAAACTGTCTGAGAAGCACCCGCACCAAACGAAGCGCCGGCGTCTGCTCCCTTTCCATGCTGGATAAGCACCAAACCGATCACCGCCGCAGCGACGATCACATGCCCTACCAGAACCAGAGTTTCAATTAACTGCGTATCCAAATCGCTAACCTGCTGCAATTATCTGCAAAAATTCTTTCGCATCAAGAGATGCACCGCCCACCAGAGCCCCATCGATATCAGGCTTGGCGAACAATTCAGCGGCATTACCACCCTTCACGGAACCCCCGTAGAGGATTCTTATACCGTCTGCCTGCTCAGCATACTGCTCACGCAAACAGCGCCGTATCGCTGCATGCATGTTCTGGGCATCTTCCGCAGAAGCGGTCTTTCCGGTACCGATTGCCCAGACTGGCTCGTAAGCGAGGACAATACCAGACGCATCGCCCACACCCTGCAGGCTTTGTCGGACCTGCTCAAGCACTACCGCTTCAGCCAGGCCTTTCTCCCGCTCTTCAAGAGACTCACCCACACATACGATGGCCATGAGGCCTTCTGTATTGGCCCGCTTAACTTTGCTGGCAACCAGCTCACTGCTCTCTGAAAACAACTCGCGTCTTTCAGAGTGACCCAGAATAACGGCGCCAACCTCACAATCCGCCAGCATGCCGGCAGTCACCTCACCAGTGAAAGCGCCTTCCTGCTCGACCGAGCAATTCTGCGCGCCGATGCTGACGCCCTCAGGAGCCAATGCCACCGCCTTCGAAAGATAAACATACGGTGGACAGATCAAAATCTCGGCAGAGGCACTCGCAAGACCACCGCCCAGCACTTCCAGAAACGTTTCCAGACCGGCCTTCCGACCGTTGCTTTTCCAGTTTCCTGCTATCAGAGTTCGACGCATTGACCCAGCTGCTCTTTTCAGCGAGGCGCAGATACTATCCGAAGATACTGCACAATACAAGGGGCTACAGGTTCGCCTCAACCACCTGAGCCAACTCTTCACAAACGGAATCGACCAAAGCCGGGTCTTCACCTTCCGCCATGACCCGGATAACCGGTTCAGTTCCGCTGGGGCGCAACAGCACCCGTCCGGTACCGGCCAGACGCTCATCCGCACGTTTCACGGCCTCTGCGACAGCTGGCACCTGATCCGCAGCACGCTTTTCCTTTACCCGAACATTGATCATGCGCTGGGGAAGCTTCACCAGCCCCCTCCTCAGATCGGCCAGCGAACGATCAGATCGCACCATGGCAGCAATGACCTGCAGCGCAGACACAATGCCGTCACCGGTGGTTGTGCAGTCAAGTGCCACCAGGTGCCCACTGCCTTCGCCACCCAGGAGCCAACCCTTGTCAGCAAGCATCTCCATCACGTACCGGTCACCCACATTTGCGCGGGCGAAAGGAATTTCAGCCCTCTGGAAGGCCTGCTCGACACCAAAGTTCGTCATCAGAGTACCTACTACACCGCCACCCAAACGTCCCTGCGCCTGGCGATCACGCGCCATGATGTACAGAAGTTCATCGCCATCAACGATGCTGCCCGAGTGGTCGACCATAATGACCCGGTCGCCATCCCCATCGAAGGCCACACCGAGGTCAGCCCCCTGCTGCAATACCGTTTCCTGCAATTTTTTCGGATGGGTTGAGCCGATCTTCTCATTGATGTTGAGGCCATCAGGGGAGGCCCCAATGGCAATCACTTCAGCCCCCATTTCCCTGAACACGGCGGGAGCCACCTGATAGGTGGCACCATCGGCGCAATCGAGCACGATTTTCATTCCTTTGAATGACATGGCGAACTGGACCGTACTCTTGCAGAATTCGATATAGCGACCCCGGGCATCCTCAAACCGCGCAGCACGGCCAAGCTCCGAAGGCCCGACCAGCGTCATGGGCTCATCCAGGTAAGACTCTATCTTGCGCTCCACCTCATCCGGCAGCTTGACTCCCTGTGAGGAGAAAAATTTGACCCCATTGTCGTAATACGGGTTATGTGAGGCACTGATAACGATACCCGCCACTGCACGGAAGGTTCTGGTCAGGTGCGCCACCGCCGGGGTCGGTATGGGCCCCAACATTGCCACATCAATACCCGCACCCGCCAGACCAGCCTCCAGGGCAGACTCAAACATGTAGCCGGACAAGCGCGTATCCTTGCCGATAAGCACACGGCTGCGCTGATCTGTATTTCTGAATACCCGCCCCACAGCCCAACCCAGCTTAAGCATAAATTCAGGTGTGATCGGGTCTTCTCCGGCGCGCCCCCGGATCCCATCGGTACCAAAATACTTTCTTGTCATCTTCCTTTATCTCTTTCTTCTTGCACTGCAGCAACCACTTTCATGGCATCCACCGTTTCAGCAACATCATGCGCCCGCACGATGTGAGCGCCTTTACTGGCCGCCAGCGTCGCTAAAGCCACGCTGCCAGCCAGTCGACCACTGACTTCACGGCCAGTGATCACCCCCAGCAAACTCTTCCGGGAAAGGCCCACCAGGACCGGATAACCCAGGGCCACCAGATCAGGCAAAGCATTCAACAACCGGAGATTATCCTGCAAACGCTTACCAAAACCAAAGCCGGGATCAACAATGACAGAGCGATTTCCCAGACGACTAAGTTGAGCAGCCCGGCCATCAAGGCTTTCGATTACTTCAAGGTCCACCTGGCCATAGTCTGGATTATCCTGCATATTCTTCGGCTCCCCCTGCATGTGCATGATGCAGACCGGGATAGCGGCGTTCGCTTGCAGCAACTCCTCTGCGCCCTCACGCCGAAAGGAACGGACATCATTGAGCAAATCAGCACCGGCGGACAAAGCGGCGCGCATGACAGCGGGCTGACTGGTATCCACAGATATCCAGGCATCCACCTCACCCCGTATGGCTTCTATGACCGGGCAAACCCGATCCATCTCTTCCTGCTCGCTGACAGGTTGGGCGCCCGGCCGGGTCGACTCGCCTCCGATATCAATGATTGAGGCACCTGCTTCCACCAAAGACAAGGCGCGACGACGCGCCTTGTCAGGTTCAAAAAAATGCCCACCATCCGAAAAAGAATCGGGGGTAACATT